>CAJXLZ010000093.1 GCA_913056505.1 uncultured Desulfurellaceae bacterium | reverse complement strand
CCAATTTATACGGATCGCTGTTTTCATAAAAATGCACGTTTTTCACCAAAGCGTCCGTAGTAACGAGAATCTCTTTCTCTGAATCAGGAATAATTGCGCAATCATCCCCGATGCCGTAGATATCACCTGTACTGTCGGCATACTTTCTTATTGCTTTAATTAGGCCAAATTCGCCTATATCCTCTATTTTTTTATCCATTCTTTTATGTTATCATTAATATGCTTTTTAAAATATTTAACCGGCTTCTGTGTGTACTTCTGCTCAACGAAACTTTTTGGGAAATTATGCGGGTATAGATATTGGCCTTTTGCATGTGATTTCAAACATTCGGGAACTTCCATTAGCAGCCCATTTTTAACATCTTTAATCGCTTCATTAATAGCACTATAGCATGAATTGGATTTTTTTGTCAAAGATAAATATGCAGTGCAGTGGGCAAGGGTTATTCTTGCCTCGGGCATACCTATATCCTTAACAATATTTAGACTACTCGAGGCAATATTTATGGCGTTGTCATCGGCAAGCCCTATATCCTCACTTGCCAAAATACACAATCGCCTCGCAATAAATTCAACATCCTCATTAGCCTCAAGCAATCTGGCCAAATAGTAAAGTGCGCTGTCAACATCACTGCCCCTTATACTTTTAATATATGCGGATATCAAATTGTAGCGCTGCGTAGTATCATCATATCCTGTATCTATGCTGAACTGTTCCTTAATACGCTGGGGTGTAATTGTGTTTTCTTTTAATATATTGAGCATATTGTAAAGTCTGCGCGCATCATTAGATGAATATAAAATAAGAATGTTGAGGGATTCTTCATCTATTGAAATATTGAGCAAAGATATAGCCCTATGAGCCAATTTCATTAGATCTTTTTCTTTCAGCGGCTTAAATTGATAAACAAAACAGCGGGAACGCAGTGCCTTTGATAACTTAAAATATGGGTTTTCTGTTGAAGTGCCTATAAGCACGGCTGTTTTTTGCTCAAGATAGGGCAGCAGTATATCCTGCTGTTTTTTATCAAATCGATGTATCTCATCAACCATAAGTATAACCGGTTTATCGCTTCTGCCTCTATTCAATGACTCTCTTATCTGCTTTGCACTACAACTTGTTGCATTAAGATATTCAAATTCTGCATTGAATTTCTGTGATATAAGTTTGGCATAACTCGTTTTTCCACTGCCCGGGGGACCGTATAGTATTAAAGACGGCGGCAATATTTTAGCATAGTAGAAATTATAAAGAGGTTTATTAGCTCCAAACAGATGTTCCTGCCCTACAAGTTCGTCAAAATTTTTTGGAGTTAACAATTTATTAAGGTCGGCATCCTCGGTATCCATAGGAAATTATAGTTGCAATAAAATGTAATCTTTTTTTAAATACATACAGTACAAAATATCATATTTTCCTAATTTTTCAACACTTAAAAGAAAATTAGACCTCGCACCATACAAGTACTGAATAAATGTCAAATGTTAAGACACGACCCCTTTATTGCGCGCGAGCTTCTTCGTAGTTTGTATCAGAAAACAAACTAACTATTCCCAATAGAACCACGAATCGAAAATCTCTATTATTATCCATTATTAATTAGTTAAATACTTAGTGTTTCTTTTTAAATATCTTGTAATATAAATCTTGGCCATAACTAGTGGATAAAGGCTTTTTTTCAATTATTTTGAAAGTACGCTTACCATCAGGTTTTCGCTCTGCTCTCAGAAAAAGTACGTCTTTATAGTTTAAAAAACGAATTGCAAATTCGTATAGGTGGGTAACAAAAAATATTTTTATTCGCCCTTCCATAAGAGCAAGAACCACTTGCCATGCAATTTCCGAGCCTTCTTTCTCGTTTGTAGAGGCAAAAGACTCATTGAACAAAATCATTGAGTTTGGACTAATGGTATCGATAATAGAGCTCATACGTCCCATTTCCTCATCAAACTTTCCACTTTTTATGGAAAAATCCTCTTCACGCTTAAAATGAGTAAAAATACCACGACACACATTAGTAGAAAAAAATTTCGCTGAGACAAACATGCCACATTGCATCATCAATTGCGCCAATCCAATGCTGCGTAAAAATGTAGTCTTACCCCCTTGATTGGCTCCAGTTATAATAACCATATCTTTACCATCGCCCCTGACATCATTTGTAACTACCGTCTGACCCATAGTCAACGCTAATGTAACATCGTATAAACCACGAATCGACAAGCGCCGTTCATCAACCGGTGCAGGTTTGGGAAAAGTAATAGGTTCGTTGAGCTGATAAAGTTTTTCAGCAAGTTTCAAACACCCAATATAAAAAGCCAGTTCCCAACGCAAAAAATTGAAAAAACTTTCTACATGCTCTGCGGCCTGAGCAACAGCATTGGCAACACTGTTTAGGCTCCTATCTCTCAGCTCCCCTAATATCATTGCACCACGATCATCTTTTGGATGTATTTTAAAAGAATATGATTGAGATCGACCAGAAAAAAGACGATCAAATAATTTTTGATTTTTCAATTTAAACTTACTAAGGGTATAATTTATTCCTTCATTACCCTTTCCTAATTGTGCACTCACCAAAACCCCATCGCTAAATTTAAGAGCCTTGAGATGATTGTTTACTGTAGACAAATATTCGTCATTCAACTCCTCAGAAATCATCGCAAAAAAGCGGCGAAAACCTTCGGATTTGAAATTATCAACATTCATATCAGCAATATGTCTCAACTCCTTTAACAAATCAACATACACCTCAAGGGTATTTCTAGCGCTACTTAAAATACTGCTAGGATATTTAAGGCTAAAAATGCTTAACCATTGCTTGCGTTTGCTCTCCTGCGCTTTAATTGGAATCTCATATATTTTTCTTACTATTTCAGCATTTTCCAAACAATCTTTAAGGATTTCTTGACGATATAGAATTTCTCGAAGATCATATAAGCTAGTAAGAACAACTCGTTTTACCACATCAAATATAAATTCATCCTCTTGTGCCATAGCATTAAACAGCGTATTTAACTCTAAGTCCTTTATCAGATCATCTGTATTTTGCGGAAGAGAGTTATTAGGATCGAAATCACGATCAGGATACAACATAAAAACATTCACAGTTTAATACGCTCCTTGATTTGATCATACGTTAGATTATACTTTTTGGCAATGGAAATAGCATAAGCTAGCCCATCAGCTGACTTCCTTATAACCTTAAATGTACGATTTGTTGGGTTTTGAGGATCTACAGTACAAGCCATACTAACAATCTTATCGCTCAAACGGCACAATTCATCAATAAAAGTAACCCATACACAAAATGCACCTAGTTCAACAATACGTTCCATAATTTTTTTGCTTAAAAACAGTGCATCTTTTAGAGTTGTAGAAGAGAAAATCTCATTAAGAATGAGAATGCTGTTAGGCGTGGCATATTCAAGTATTTCATAAATACGAACCAAATCGTATTCTAGTTTCCCATGAAGATTACGTATATCTTCCTCGCGTTCAAAATGCGTAAAAATTTTATCTGGCAGGAAAAGCTTCGTCTCCAAACCAGGCACAGGACATCCTAAACTTGCCAGATAGTGCAATTGACCAAACATCCGGGCAAAAGTGGTTTTACCACCCTGATTAGGGCCAGTGACGATAATAATGCGCTCAAAGTTATTTAAGTAATAGTCATTACAAACAACTGTATTTTGGGTAGGCAACATAACATAGGCTAACGTCAAATCGAATGATCCTTTTACAAACTCTTCGCGATCACTTTTACTCACTTTGGGATAGCAAAAAGACAACCCCTTCTCTTTTATATGTGAAATGAAATCTAAATAAGCAACATAAAATTGAATTTCGTAGTAGAAATTACGAATAGTGTTGTCAATAAACTGTTCATATTTACTAAGAAACCTATCGAGTTCTGCAAATGGTTTTGCAAATAGGTATCTGACAAAATCGAGTATCTTAGCTTCGATATGATTCATACCTGTTTTTTTTAAAAAATCAACCAAATAGTTTTTGGCACCACCCTGCCTAAACTTGCTAAAGACTCTTTCGATTTCTTCGCTGTAGCCCTCCTCCCCTTCGCATTTTCGAACAGTGAATTTTCCACTTTTGATAATTATGCAATACCTTACTTTTTCCAAACCTACTTTAACCTGTTGAGCTTCAGATTTCAATAATTTAAATTCATCTGAGTTAACATATTTTGCCAAATATTTTAGAAATGATTGAAGACCTCTTGAATGTAAATCTACTTTATTTAAATTTTCAAGAAATTCGGTCACCAAATCGCAATATTCCAATATTGCCTCAAGGAACCAACCCTTCTTATTATATTCATATTCTAATTTTTCGGCCATAGAAAGGTATTCAAACACTATATTCATATTTTCGGTAAAGGCTTTAATAAAGGACATCAGAGTTGCATTTTCCAAGTCACGCATTACCTCTTGGCGGTAGTAAATTGTTTCCACATCATACAACGGTTTGTAAAAAAAAGATTCTAAGTTGTACTTCTCTTTATCAGATGTGATCGCATCTATTAGCTGATCCAAATTCAAATCCTTGATAAAGGGAGCTTTATGAGATATATCTTTTTGAATTTTTAAATTATTATAAAGAATACTTTTAAAGCTCATATAATCTCCTTGTTCTATTTCATAAAGTTTATCTAGCAATATATTTAAAAAATAGTAAACTTGTAAATAATGCTATAAACTCTAAAAATTTAAATGGCTCAACTTTGTATA
>CAJXLZ010000092.1 GCA_913056505.1 uncultured Desulfurellaceae bacterium | reverse complement strand
CACTTGATGCGGAATCTAGAGTATGGATTCTTAATTCTTGACTCTGGATTCTGAGTTTTCACGGGAATGCCAGGAAATCCTTTTTTTATCTGTAATACGGAGCGCCGATGTCTGGATTCCCGCGTACGCCTGCCTGTGCGGTGTACGCAGACAGGCGAGAATGACAAAGGACATTAAGGGAAACAAGGACAAAGATAGGATAATGAAGCACTAAGGCAAATAACTGCAATATCAGACCCCCTCTTCAAAATTATAAATTTTTGACTATTATTACAACCCTTCTATTTATCGGATCATCCGGACTTGTGCCCGGCATAGGGCGTGTTCCGGCATACCCTACCACACTATCTATGCGATTGCGTGATATCCCTGACTGCTGAAGGGCATATCTTGTACTATTTGCCCGCATAGTGGATAAATTCCAGTTTGATAATGTGCTATTTATATATTTAACAGACGATGTGTGTCCTTCAATTATAATTTTATTCGGAATTTTCTTCAAATTATTAGCCACGATGCCGATAATTTTTTTTGCATAGGGCTCAAGTTCCGCCGACCCTTTCTTAAACATAGGCTTGTTGTTTTTATCAAATATTATTATTTCTAAGCCCCTTTCAGTAATATTCATTTTTAATTGACTTTTATAGGGTGCCAAATTCTTTCCTTTGTTCACAGCATTTTTAATGCCGATCAATACTTTCAAAAGATTATTAAAATTGCTCCTACTGATTGTTTTTTTAGATTTCTCCCCCTTTACAAATGCTATTGACATTTTATTGGGACCACTCACCTTATTGCCTCTTTGCACAGGAGATTGAGATGGTATATGAGATACACTAATTTCTTTTGATCCTATATTAAAAACACCTTTTGATGGCATTCCATTACCGCTTTTCAACATACTGATAGCTCCCGGGTGCGTGTAGTAATAGGAGATAACCTGACGTTGCTGTACATTTGTAGCAGCGACTAACCACATAACTAAGAAAAAGGCCATCATAGATGTCATAAAATCCCCATAGGCTATTTCCCATGCGCTGCCGCCACCTTCTTCTGATTTCTTGCACTCCTTTTTCTTTACTATATTACCGTTCTGATTATCCTCAGCCATTTTTCTTTTCTTTAACAGCTTTTTCTGCTTCTTCAAATTCAGGCCTGTAAGAGGGTGATATATTCTCTCTAACAGCTTCCATAACTATGATAGGAGCATCTCCTTTGGCTATATATATTATACCGGTCTTTAAAGATTTTAAATACTGTATTAAATCTTCATTTTTATATTCTGCATAGGTTGACATAGGCCCAAACACCCCATAACACAAAAGCAATCCTAAAAATGTCCCCACGAGCGCTTCAGCTATATGTTCGCCTATTAATACTATAGAACCACCCAACGAACCCATAGTTAGTATAACACCCATAACAGCAGCAACAATACCCATACCCGGCATTGACTCTGCCAATTTACCGATAAGTTTCGCAGGAGCAGCTATCTCATGTTCAATTGATTCAATATTTTCATCAAGCATATCGTCTAACTTCTCTATTTCTATACCCGTTACTATGTTACGCAGCGCGTCAATTAAAATATCCTTAGCTTCTTTTTGTTTCAAGAACAGCTCGGCATCAGAAAGAATTGGGCTCGATTGGGGTTCATCAATAATGGCCTCCAAAGACAATATACCATCTTTTCTTACCTTTGTAGACAACCTGTATATTACAACAAGCAACTCTAAATAAACCTTCTTGTTAAAGAAATTAGGCTTTGTGATACCGAGAATAACACCAAACGACCCTTTGCGTACAGATGGAGATGATGATGCAATTAAAATTCCTACAAAACCGCCAATGAGAACCATATATTCAGAAATTTGCACCAATACAAGCGGATGGCCACCACCAAACATAAAACTGCCTATAACAGCTATCAATGTGAAAATAATGCCTAAAAGATTCATATATCCCTCGCTACCCTAAAGTATACACAATAAATCAATCGGCTGTTTATGTAAAAACATTATACACTTCTTCTATCTATCACTCGGACAGCTTTACCGGCGCCTCTTTCTATAGCACCCTCAGGAACAACCTGCAGCTTACAGTGAAATCCCAAAAAATCATACAGTTCATTGTCAAGCTTCTCCAACATTTCCGAACCGAATCCGTCACGTTTTTCTATAACTATTGTAATGCTTCCCTTGCCATTTATCTTCTCTAAAATTATGCTGTAGTATGGCGATATACTTTCGTGCTTCATTAAAATGCTTTCAATCTGACTCGGATAAAAGTTCACGCCTTTAACCTTATACATATCATCTGTTCTTCCCTTTAGCCTGTCTACCCTCAAGTGTGTCCGTCCGCATTCACATTTATCGCGGGATATTATTTTTGTTATGTCTCTTGTTCTATATCTAATCAAAGGCAGTCCTTCGCGGGTAAGCGTTGTTATGACTAGTTCACCATCTACTCCATCATCGACAACATCACCCGTATCAGGATTTATGATCTCTGCAATATAGTGATCTTCCCAAATGTGTATGCCGTTTTTTGCCTCACAATCTATGCCCATACCTACACCACCGGTTTCTGTCATACCTATAATATCGTAAGTTTTCACATTCATCTCATTTTCTATTCTATCTCTTAATTCATCAGACCATGTTTCTGCTCCTAAGATTGCTATCTTTAAATCAGTTTTTCTAAAATCAAAACCAATCTCTTTCGCAACCTCCATAAGTCTTAAGGGATATGATGCTATACCGCAAAGCACTGTGGTTTTAAGTTCTTTGATAAATTTCAGTTGCAGTCTGCTTCTGCCTGCGCCTATAGGTAAGATAAATGCGCCCAATTTCTCAGCGCCGTAGTGAAAACCAAAACCACCGTTAAACAAACCAAAAGACGGCGTTATCTGTATGATGTCGTTTTTTGTTACACCTGCCGCAGAGTAACATCTTGCCATAATCTCGGCCCATTGGTTAATATCATTTTTCGTCATCACATTAATAATGGGTGTACCCGTTGTACCTGAACTCATATGCATTCTATACCAATCTTCCTTTTTTGCAGCTATATGATTAAAAGGGTAAGCCTTCCTTAGATCTTCCTTATAGGTAAACGGCAGTTTCTGCAGATCCGAAAGCTTCTTTATATCGTCTGCTTCAACATTTTTATATTTCATTTTCAACGAGGAGGATAATTTTATCCTATTTAAAGTATTCTTTAATCTATCAAGCTGCAGTTTTTCCAATTCTTCCCGATCTAAACTTTCCATCTTCTCATTAAATATCATCTTTTAGCCCCTTTCTAAAAGCATCTATATTTTCTCTGCTTCTTTTGAAATTCTCAAGCACTTTTATCACATCACTTTCACAAAATATATTCTGCTTCCTTAAAAATTTTCCTAAAATAAACGAACTTGTGAATATAATATTGCCGAATTTATTTATTATTTCAATCTTTTCCTCATTTTTTAAGGATATAAGTCTATCTCGACTTGCAAAATTTTCAGCATATATTTTATATTTATTATCCAATACTATTACATAATCCGCCTGATTAACGCCGACCATAGGGCTAAGTCCCTCATTAATCTTTAAGTGCACCTCAACAAGTCCGCCTTTTTTTGCCATACCGTGAATTTCACTTGACCTAACTTTAAAATCCTTATTCATCGCCATATTTGCCACTACTTTTGACAAAGATATAACGCCCATTCCTCCAACGCCCAATACAATTATGTTCATTTTTTTTCCTCTATTGCGCCAAAAGGACACGCATATATACATTCTCCACAATCTATACACACACTTCTATCAATTTCAACCTTCTTGCTATCGTTATTAAATATCAATGCGGGACATTCGAAATTATCTATGCACAGCTTGCAGCCTTTGCACAATTCATGGTCAATTTCAACCCTTATTTTAATATTGGTCTTTAAATTTTGTTTTTCATATATACATGGATGAGACAGTATTAAAACGGCGGGCAGATCATTATTCTCTACATATTCTTTAGCTTTTTCAAGCATCTTCTTGGACGATTTGACATTGTAGGCATCTTCTTCTTTTAAAAATTCGATGCCTATAGATTTTACTATATTTTTAATCTTTACCGAATGCGCAATCTCACCGTAGCTATCTTCATTATCAGCCGCCGTTTTCTGGTTTCCTGTCATAGCAGTTGTCGAATTATCCAGTATTACAACAACAATGGGCACTCTGTTATGCACAGCATCAATTAATGCAGGAATGCCCGAGTGAAAAAATGTAGAATCACCTATTGTAGCAACAACATGTTTGAATTTACCGGCTAATTTATAGGCTTTGCTTAAACCAAATCCAAAAGATATACTCGCGCCCATACAATGAACTGTATCCACAGCGTTTAAGTTTAAACCCAAAGTGTAACAACCTATATCTCCTGTATATATAGCATCATCTTTAAATACCTCTCTAATAGCAAAAAATGCGCTTCTGTGCCCGCATCCTGCGCAAAGTGAAGGTCTTATAAATGGGGGTGGAGTGAAATGCGCGAATTGTTGCTTTTCTAACACACCCAATTTGTTAAGCACATCCTCACATACATCATACGTGTATTCACCTTCATTTGGCATATCGCCGTTCATTCTTGACAACACATTTTCACGGTTTTTTATCTGCATTTCCAAAACAGGATAGCTGTCTTCAATGACTACTATTTTCTTATGAACATCTATAATTTTCTGAAGCGCATCTGCATTAATGGGATACGGCATATCAAATTTAGCAATCTTTACCCGGTTTTCCAATCTGTATTTTT
>CAJXLZ010000091.1 GCA_913056505.1 uncultured Desulfurellaceae bacterium | reverse complement strand
AAGCAATAGTATGAAAATCATCATCTATATGGTGTATAAAGTTTGCTGGTACATTCACCTCTATTGCAGTAAATAGATGACCGTTCCACCCATGGGACTTAAGAAAATTTGCCACGGAACCTATAGCATCAGGAATACTTTTATCTAAATTTATTTTGCCATCATTATCAAAATCTACTGCGTATTTTAATATATTTGACGGCATAAATTGCGGAATGCCTATTGCCCCGGCATATGAGCTTGTTATTTTAAGCGGGTTTAATTTATAATTATAGGTATAAACGATAAAATTTTTCAATTCACTTCTAAAAAAAGCACTTCTTTGTGGATAATAAAAAGCCAGCGTATAAAGGGAATTTAATGCTTTGTATCTGTTTTTGTAATGCCCGTAGTTGCTTTCTATACCCAATATTGCGGCAATAAGTTTGGGATTAACACCATAGCGTTTGTAGGATGACCACAACCATTTTTTATATTTGCTAAAGAAAAATTTTCCTTCTTTAATTCTATTTTTATTTACAAAAAACCTTTTATATATATACCAATCAACCTTTTCCTTTGGTGATTTTATCGAATCTATAACAGATTTTTCAAAATGTGCCGCAGATAGGGTGCTTATTGTGTATTTTACGGGTATTGAGTATTTTTTGTGCAAATTATATGCTATGCTTTGCAAATTCGCAGGTGCGGCATAAACTGTTGAGCAATACAGGATAAATATGGCTGATATAATAAACAATATTTTACTAATATTTAAAAATTTTGACATATTATTACCTCTCACAAACCATTTAACACATAAAGTATACACTGTTTCAACTTACTTGCAAATATTAATTTAATGCATATAATAGATGTGTTTTAAGGAGGTTGGCGTAAAACAAACGATTGGTAATTCGACGGAAGATTTTATCTGTAAAACACAAGGCAAGAAGCAGATATATTTTATACACGGAATGCAAGGATATTTTTAAATACAGCATATAGAATGCTTGATATATTTAATCTATAAAATCGTTTTGAAATTTAATAAAAAATATATTGAAAATAAAGATTTTGATAGAGCGGTTATGTTTTATCAAGATGATCTTTTCTTGCCAATAATAACTTTGTGAGGAAAAGTAAAAGATTATGAAAACATCTGAGAAATTTAGGGAATTGGGTTTATCTGAAAATGTTTTAAAAGCTATAGCAAAAAAAGGTTTTGAAGAACCGACGCCGATACAGGCAAAAGTTATTCCGCTTTTGTTGGAAGGTGATAAAGATATAGTTGGGCAAGCGGAAACGGGAACAGGGAAAACGGCTGCATTTGGAGTGCCGTTAATAGAAAAATTAAATGAGAAATCAAAAAATATACAGACGCTGATATTAACTCCAACAAGAGAATTAGCCATTCAGATATCAGAAGAGCTTAATTCTTTAAAGGGTAAAAAAAGGTTAAAGATACTGCCTGTTTATGGGGGTCAATCTATAGAATTGCAATTTAGGCAGTTAAAATATGGTGTTGATATTATCGTAGGCACACCGGGCAGGATATTAGATCATATACGCAGGGGCACTATAGACTTTAGCGAAGCTTCATATGTTGTTTTGGACGAGGCTGACGAAATGCTTAATATGGGATTTATTGATGATGTTGATGAAATCTTAAAACATACCAAACAAAATAAACGTATGATGCTATTTTCGGCGACTATGCCTAACGAAATATTGAGTATAGCAAAAAAGCATATGGGGGAATATGAAGTTATAAAAACCCAGAAGCAGCATTTGACAACCGATTTAACCGAGCAAATATACTTTGAGGTTTCAAATTCTGATAAATTTGAGTCTCTTTGCCGCATTATAGATATGCAAAAAGAGATTTACGCTTTGATATTCTGTAGGACAAAGGTTGATGTAGATCTTTTGGCAAATAAATTGTCGGACAGGGGATATGACGCGCTTGCACTGCATGGGGATATGTCTCAACATACACGAGAGCGTGTATTAAATAAATTTAAGCACCGCAAAGTAAATATTCTTGTCGCAACAGACGTGGCTGCACGCGGTATAGATATAGAGAACTTAACGCATGTAATCAACTATTCTATACCTCAAGATGTTGAGTCGTATATACATAGGATAGGCAGAACGGGCAGGGCTGGCAAAGAGGGTATTGCAATAACATTTGTGACACCCAATGAATATAGGCGGTTGGTTTATATGGCTAGATCTGCCAAGATCAACATTAAAAAACAGGAAATTCCTAAAGTCGGTGATATTATAAGCACAAAAATATCAAGGATACAGTCTGAAGTTAGTCGCATAATAGAATCAGGTGAACAAAAAGATTTTGAATATATTGCAAGGATGCTTATCAATGAACATCCTGAAATTGAAACTATTGCTGCGTTAATAAAATATGCATTCGGCGATGAGCTGGACGAAAAAAGTTATCACCATATTAAAGAGGTTTCTATAGACACATATGCTAAATCAAGATTATTCGTAGCTTTAGGCAAAGATGACGGTATGACATTTAGAAAATTAGTTGATTTCATAGAACAGCAGACGGGCATAGATGGTAAAAATATAAGGGAAGTAAGAATATTTGATGCATTTTCCTTTATAACCGTTCCGTTTGAAGATGCAGAAATCATTTTGGAAACATTTAAAAGAAACAAAAAAGGCAAAAGATCAATTGTATCAAAAGCTAAGGAGAGACACAGTGGCGGACATAAAAACAAATAAAAATATTAGAAATATAGCGATTATAGCACACGTTGACCACGGCAAGACCACGCTTGTGGATTCAATGTTCAGACAAAGTGGTGTTTTTAGAAAAGGTCAGGTTGTTCAAGATAGAATTCTTGATAGCATGGATTTGGAGAGAGAGCGCGGCATTACCATAGCCGCAAAAAATTCATCGGTTGTATGGAATGGGGTTAAGATAAATATTGTGGATACGCCTGGGCATGCAGATTTTGGCGGTGAGGTGGAAAGGGCGCTTTCTATGGTGGATGGTGCTATATTACTTGTTGATGCAGCAGAGGGTCCGCTTCCGCAAACACGTTTTGTCTTAAAAAAAGCACTTGATGCCAACTTAAAAATAATTGTTGTGATAAATAAAATAGACAGAAAAGATGCAAGGGCAGATAAAGTGCTGGATGAAATATATGATCTGTTTATAGATCTTGATGCTACAGATGAACAGTTGGATTTCCCCGTTCTTTATGCAATAGGAAAAGAAGGTATTGCCAAGAAGACAATTGATGGCGATGAAAAAGATCTAAGTGTTTTATTTAATTCCATATTGAGCGAGATACCTGCTCCAAGATACAAAAGTGATGATTTTCAGATGCTTGTTTCCGATCTCGGTTATTCTGATTATTTGGGAAGACTTGCAATAGGCAAAATATTTAATGGGCATATAAGAAAAAATGATGCTATCGTCTACATTGATAAGGATAAAAACAGAAAAAATATGAATATTTCACAAATTCAAACATATGACGGCATAAACTTAAAGAGTGTGAATGAAGCACAAGCGGGCGATATTATCGTTATATCAGGCGTAGACAACGTTGAGATAGGGGATACCATATGCTCTGTAAATGTGGAGAAGCCGCTTGACAGAATCATTGTTGATGAACCTACAGTATCTATGAAATTCAGTGTTAACACATCACCTTTTGCTGGTGAGGAAGGCAAAATAGTGCAATCACGAAAGATTAGAGAGAGATTGTTCAAAGAAACGCTTAAGAATGTTGCCATAAAGGTTGAGGAGTCGCAGGAAAAAGACAGTTTTATTGTTAAGGGTAGGGGCGAATTTCAGATGATTATTTTAATAGAGGAGATGAGGCGTGAAGGATTCGAACTGTGTATAAGCCGTCCCCATGTAATATATAAATATATCAATGGAAAAAAATTAGAACCGGTAGAACATCTGTTTATTGATTGTGAGGAAGTTTTCTTGGGTGTTGTAACAGAGAAATTATCATTGCGTAAAGGGAAAATGGTCAATCTTGTGAACAAAGGAAAGGGCAGGGTTAGACTGGAGTTTCTTATACCATCTCGTTTGCTAATTGGGTATAGAGATGAATTTTTAACAGATACCAAAGGTACGGGAATAATTAACGCCTATTTTGAAAAATATGATGAGTATGCCGGAGATATTCCTATGCGTTTCACCGGATCTATAATATCTGATAGGGATGGAGTGGCTGTGCCATACGCTCTATTTAACCTGCAGCCCAGGGGTCAACTGTTTGTTGAACCAGGCGATAGGGTTTATGCTGGGATGGTTGTGGGTGAGCATAATAAAGATAGAGACATAAATGTAAATCCATGCAAAGAGAAAAAATTGTCCAATATGAGAGCGGCAGGTAGGGATGATAATATTATTTTAGCGCCTATAAAACATATGACACTTGAAAGGGCTGTTCACTTCATTAAGGATGATGAGATGGTTGAAGTAACGCCTAAAACAATACGTATAAGAAAAACTGAGCTATCTGCTCAAAAAAGAAAGGTCCTTGAGCACACTAAAAATGCCAACTAATTGAGAGTGTGTGCTTAGATTCCATACTATAAAAAGAGATTCGATTTTATTTTTCAGTTATCCAAAATTCTTTGACAAATTGTTAAAGTTCTAATATATTAGTGGTTAGCCATTCTTGCTGTCATTCCCGCGCACGCTCAGAATCCAAAGTCAATAACCCAGAGTTCTATAGTCCGGATTCCGTGTCAAGCACGGAATGACAGGAAAAACAATTTTGCCACACACTTACTTCAGGTATGGAATGATAAAATGTAATGTTAAAATA
>CAJXLZ010000090.1 GCA_913056505.1 uncultured Desulfurellaceae bacterium | reverse complement strand
TCGGTATAATCAGCCACATGGTTGTACAGTGTTCTATCATAGATAAAGTTAATAGTATATTGCAAAGGTACAAGTCAAAAACCTTATCTTGGATAAGCTCATCAATAATTACCTGTGGAAGTATCAGTACTTCCACAGGTAATCCATACTCTTGGATAATATCTTTTGGTGTCTTCTATTCATTATAAGAATTCTTCCTTATAAGGTTAAAATACAATTGATATGTGTATGCCTTATTGAGGAAATCTTCTTTACCTTTGATTGTTTCTACCTTATAAAACTCACCCTCTATTAGTCTATGTTAGATTTAACATCTGCATTAGAATTCGGATAACGAGGTGGTATAAATATATGGTTTGATTTCTTTACTTCTTTTAGATAATGAACAAATCCCCTATTGTGGTGTATCATCCCTCCATTAAACTCTGCACCATTGTCTGTATGGATAGTTATATCCTCTGTTTTTATCCCATATTTCCTTAAATGGTTCAATAATACCTTCATCGCCATTATTGTAGCACTTACACTCTTTTTTCTTGTGTAAAAATAATATAATGCACCACTCCTTACATCTCTAGCTGTTATCTGATAGGTAGGTAGATGAAAAAGTTTATAATAGGGATAAAACTAAAGGTATATCATTGAGATATTTTATATCTACTTGTATTACATCAAATGGTTTTAACCTCTTCTTTATCTTGCTTAAATCACTTTTCTTTATACCTCTTACCCATTTCATCACACTGTTTTTACTTATCCCAAATACCTCTTTTGTCTCTTTTGTAAGAATGGCCTGATAGATAATTCAGCCATCTTCCTCCTAAAATCATACAAAAAAGCTTTATTATTTACTATATCCCTATACATTATTGCTCTTTCTATGGCCTTATTATAAGGCCATATCTCATCTCTTCAAATCCTGGGATTATTGCCTTTAGTTGGACAGTGCTATGTTCACTCATTATTTTTAATCTTTCTATCCTCAATTTTGTCCAACTATGTGGTTGAGGTTTTCCGACTGCAGTTATTTAACAACTTGACAAATTTTATTTTAGGTGTATTTTATTAGCAGACGAGTGTGGTGAGTGCTAATGGAAAACAATTTAAGTGAGAGAATGTTGCTCGTGTTGAGCGTCGTTATAGACAGTTATATGGAATATAATGAGCCGTTAGGTTCACGAACATTAACTAAACGTTATGGGTTGGATTTTTCCCCTGCTACTATGAGAAATATTATGTTGGATTTGGAAGAATCTGGTTTTTTAACCCATACGCGTACATCCGGTGGTAAAATACCTACCGAGAAAGGGTATAGATTATACATAGACACCATTACAAAGAATTTCAAACCAGATGTTAAAAAAGAATTTAAGAAGGTGTCAAAGAAAAATAGTTTGAAATTAACAGATGCTATGCGTGAAATATCACAAATAGCATCTTCTGTAAGCGGATTAATATCGCTTGTTACACTGCCTAATTTTATGAAAATGAAAATAAAACACATAAGCTTCACAAAAATAAGCAAAAATATGGTGATGTTTGTCGTACTGTTTGAAAATAGTATGATAGAAACAAGAATAATAAGAACCAATAGGGATTTTTCAGAAGCCGAATTAAAAGAATTTTCCGAGTATATAGCAAATAATTACAAGGGTTTCAGTCTTATGGACATAAGAGATGAGATTAGGGGCTATATCAACAGCGCAAAAAATGACTCAGAATCACTTATAGCCTCTATAACGCAGCAACTTGAGAATACAGATCTTGTTGTATCTGGTGTAAAAAATATATTTGAGCATAAGGAATTTACCAAAAATATAGAACGTTTAAAAAAATTGGTTAATATATTGGAAGAAAGAGAAAAGATATTGGCTTTGCTTGAAAATGTTATTGAAAACAACAAGAAGGTAATGATAGGAACTGATCTTTTAATAGATGATTTAAAAGATCTCGGACTTGTATCGTCAACATATGAGTATAAAAATGAAAATTTAGGCGTAGTCAGCATAATGGGACCTATTAATATGGACTATAAAGAAATAATAAGTATAGTAGAATCTGCAGCAAAAAAGATAAATTCTATGTTAAAGATTAAAGGAGGCGAGTATGTCAAATGATAAAAACAGCGAAGAAATAAA
The DNA here is from genome assembly GCA_913056505.1 of uncultured Desulfurellaceae bacterium. Lineage (GTDB taxonomy): Bacteria > Campylobacterota_A > Desulfurellia > Desulfurellales > Hippeaceae > CAJXLZ01. The sequence continues at coordinate 2,701 of CAJXLZ010000090.1, read as the reverse complement.
GAAAAACGAAAATTTAGATAGTTCCTCAAAATCAGAAGATAAGGTAGAAAACACGACTGAATCAGACCGTTGCTTAAAACTGCAAGAGGAACTGGATGAGTTGAAGGACAAGTATTTAAGAACAAGTGCGGAATTCGACAACTATCGAAAAAGAATGGATAAAAATATGCAGGATATGGTAGATGCGACAAAGCGTTCAGTAATAGGCGATTTTCTTGTTGTATTAGAAAATATGGAGAAAGCCCTAAATGTCAGCAAAGAGCATAAAGAGACTATAATAGAGGGTATAGAATTAACGGTAAAATCTTTCAAGGATCTGCTAAAAAAACATAATGTAGAAACGATAGAGCCCGGCGAAGAAATATTTAATCCTGATATTCACGAAGCACTTGCGACGCAGGATTCTGAGAATGTGCCTAAAAATTCAATAATTCAAACATTGGAAAAGGGATATATTTACAAAAATAAGTTGATTAAACCTGCAAAGGTTATTGTGAGTAAAGGTAAGAAAGAAAAGAAAAATACTAATAAGGAGGATATATAAAAATGGGAAAGGTGTTAGGAATAGATTTAGGAACTACTAACTCTTGTATGGCTATTATGGAGGGCGCAAAACCTAAAGTAATACCAAACGCAGAGGGCGGCAATACAACGCCGAGCATAGTGGCGTTTACAGATAAGGGCGAAATACTTGTAGGGCAATCTGCTAAAAGACAGGCTGTTACAAATTCTTCAAGAACGATATTTTCAGCAAAAAGACTTATAGGCAGAAGATACACATCTAAAGAGGTTCAAAATGCTAAAAAGAGATTGCCGTATGAAATAGTAGAGGACAAAAACGGCGGATGTAAAATTAAAATTGACTCTAAAGAATATACACCGCAGGAAATATCGTCAAAAATACTGCAGAAATTAAAAGCGGATGCCGAAAGCTATCTTGGCGAAAAAATCACAGACGCCGTTATAACTGTTCCTGCATACTTTGACGATTCCCAAAGAAAAGCCACAAAAGATGCCGGTAAAATTGCAGGACTAAATGTACTAAGAATAATCAATGAGCCAACAGCATCATCTTTGGCATTCGGACTTGATAAAGAAAAAGAGGGAAAGATAGCAGTATACGATTTGGGTGGTGGAACGTTTGATATATCAATACTTGAAATAGGTGACGGCGTATTTGAAGTAAAGTCCACAAATGGCGATACCTATTTGGGTGGCGATGATTTTGATAGGGCTATTATAGACTATGTAGCCGATGAGTTTAGAAAAGAGAACGGTATAGACCTAAAACAAGACCCTATGGCTCTTCAAAGGTTAAAGGAAGCTTCTGAAAAAGCAAAGATAGAGCTATCCAGTGCAATGGAAACGGAGATTAATCTACCTTTTATCACAGCAGACGCATCTGGGCCAAAACATCTAACAATGAAACTAACGAGGGCGAAACTTGAACAACTTGTAGAAGATTTGATTGACAGAACAATGGAACCTTGCAAAAAAGCGTTAAAGGATGCTAACCTAACGCCATCTGATATTGATTATGTTATATTAGTAGGCGGAATGACAAGAATGCCAAAAATTAGAGAGGCTGTAAAAAACTTCTTCGGCAAAGAACCGAGAAAAGACATCAATCCTGACGAGGCCGTGGCACTTGGCGCTGCCATACAGGGCGGCGTGTTAAAGGGAGATGTTAAGGACGTGTTGCTACTTGATGTTACGCCTTTATCTTTAGGTATAGAAACACTTGGCGGCGTTATGACGAAGCTCATTGAAAGAAATACTACAATACCCGCAAGAAAAACTCAGGTTTTCACAACTGCTGAAGATAATCAATCATCAGTTACAATTAATGTGTTGCAGGGCGAGCGCGAAATGGCGAGTGACAATAAATCCTTAGGAAGATTTGAACTTATGGGAATTATGCCTGCCCCAAGGGGTGTGCCACAAATAGAAGTCACATTTGATATAGATGCAAACGGTATTTTAAATGTATCTGCAAAAGATAAAGCCACAGGCAAAGAGCAGAGTATAAGGATAACAGGATCATCTGGATTAAGTGAGGAAGAGATAGATAGAATGGTCAAAGAAGCAGAAATGCACGCAGAAGAGGATAAGAAGAAAAAGGAGTTAATTGATACAAAAAATAGAGCTGATTCTTTGGTCTATTCTACAGAAAAGAGTCTAAAAGATTTCAAGGATAAAATTTCTGAAGATGAAAGGAAAAACATAGAAGAAGCGATAGAAAAAACAAAGAAAACCATAGAATCAGGGACAAAAGAAGAGATAGAAAAAGCTATGGAAGAATTGGCGAAAAAATCCCATAAGCTGGCTGAGGAAGCCTATAAAAAAGCACAGAGTGAACAAAAACCAGAAAAAGAAGAAAAAAAAGAAGAGGATGTTGTAGAAGCTGAGGTTGAAGAAGAAGGCAAAGAAGAAAAGTAATTAAATATAAAATTAGATAATTGCAAAAACAGGCATAGTTGTCATTTTCACACTGTCCTTTTGTCATTCCGCCCCCCGTGTCAAGCACAGGGTGACATTACTTGATGCGGAATCTGGAATCTAAACTCTGGATTCCCGCTTTCGCGGGAATGACAAAGGAAATAGCAATGATGTTTTTTCTTGTCATTCCGCACCCTCTATTTTTGTCATTCCGTGCTTGACACGGAATCCAGACTTTAGCATTCTCTATTCCTGACTCTGG
>CAJXLZ010000089.1 GCA_913056505.1 uncultured Desulfurellaceae bacterium | reverse complement strand
CTTCACCAAGGGGGATAGTAAGAGAAATTCCCCCTTCCGTAGAAGGGGGTGTCCCGAAGGGACGGGGGATGTTTCAACCGAATCTCCTCTTTAATCTTACATAAGCCCCATTCTCACTTTTGGTCAATATTTATTTTGAGATAACAATGGAATTTCGTGTAGGTTATTTTTGAAGAATTCCGATGATTTGACAAAACGAATATATTGTGTTATACTTAATATGTTGAGTTTTGTTAATAATCGCAATTTAGGAAAATAAGTAGACAAGGTTGAGAAATAAATATAGTTTGAAGGGGTGGGGATGTGAGTTAATTTAGAAATGGAAACAGAGAGGAATGTAATATGAAAAAAGCGACTTTTGAATGTAAAGTCATAACTCCAATGTTTATGTTTGGTGGGGATGGAGGGTCGGTAGAACTTAGACCGTCTGAATTTAAAGGTATGATGAGATTTTGGTGGAGAGCTGTAAAAGCAGAGGATGATATTAAAAAATTAAGAGAAGAAGAGGCAAAACTGTTTGGGGGAACTGGGGAAGGTGAAGGAAGAAGCAGGGTAAGGATAAGGGTTACTCCTAATATTCCTGATAATTCGTGGATTGGGAAATATCAACCTTTGCCTCACAGTGAAACCAAGCGATTCCAATTTTCTTGTATAAGAGAAGGTTTAGAGTTTTCAGTTGTAATTTCAGCAAGAAGGAAGATTGAATTTTATAAGAATATCTTCATACCAAGCTGTATTCTTGGAGGTTTTGGAAAAAGGTCAAGGAGAGGATTTGGAGCAATAGAAATATTAGAGTTGAATCAAAAAATAAACCTCCATTACATTAGAAACTTACTGGCAAGTATTGATGGTGAAAAATTTTCAATTGAGAATTCAAAGTTAGTTAATAAAAGCCCAGGAAAGGGAAATTATCCATGGATAAGAGAAATAGAAATTGGGCGTAAGGGATACCACAATATGAAAGATATCCTCAAAAAAATAGGTAATGCCTCCCACAAATTTAGAGATCCTTCTTTAGGAAATGCTAAACCAAGGATGGCTTCTCCAATTTATGTATCCGTAATTAAAGATGGAGATGTATATAAACCAATAGTTGTTACTTTAAATAGTTGGTTTCCGTCTTCTTATCCAAAGTGGGATTTTGAAAAACAAAATAAGTTCCGAAAGGAGATCTTGTATGGATAATCACTTTAGACGTTTACTTCAACGATTCCTCCACGATCCAATTGATAAACCCTTTGATATTAGAACTCATGAAAAAAGAGCAAGGGAATATGCTGAAATTCTTGGTGTCTCAGGAATTGAAGAGGCAAAAGGCTCTGACCAGATTGCTTCCTGTATGGAGAGGAGTTTATTACCCAAGGAAGATATCTTTCAAGACCTTACAGAAATAAGACATCCTTTAAGTGAGGGATTTATTGGTAAGAGCAAAATCCCTTCTGAAAATTTTAATTTTGATAAAGTTAAAAGAATATTTGAAGAGATAAGGAATGAAATAGAATATCAAGATGAAAACAAGAAATTTTTATATCTTTGGCGAAATTTAGAAGATGTAATTTCCAAAGATATTTACAGTGAATGGAAGAAATTTTTATCCCTCCTTCCTGCTGATACCAGGATGCCAGACCATTCTATATGGGAACACTTAAAAATTACTTCTGCTATTAATGCCTTTGAAAATTTACAGAACAATTCTTTATTTCTTTTTACTATAGGGCCGGTTCAGGCTTTTATCTCTCAAGCAAGAAAAACTCAAGACCTCTATATGGGGAGTTTTTTACTTTCTTATCTTACTTTTATTGGAATGACTGCACTGATTGATAAGTTTGGGCCTACCTGTATAATCTATCCTGACTTATTTAGACAGCCCTTTATGGACTGGTATTTAGAGAAACAACAAGGTATAAAGATTGAAAAATCCTTTTCCGACTTTATCACCATACCGACAATCCCAAACAGATTTGTAGCAATAATTCCGGAAACTGATGAGAAAAAGGTAAAAGATATTGCTGAAGATGTTTCAAAACGAGTAAAAGGAGAATGGGGAAAAATAAAAGAGTCAGTTATTGATTTCCTAGAAGCAAAGGGTGTTAAATTTCCAGAAGATTTTCTTAAAAAGTTTCATAGTCAAGTTTCAGAATTTCCTGAAATCTACTGGACTGCTATTCCATGGAGAATTGATGAAAGGGATTTAAAAATAGAGGACATGAAAGAAATACTTGAAGAAAAGGAGATTGAACAATGGAATAATATTTGGGAATTTGCAAAAGAACACGGGAAATATGAACCAAATATAGGTTTATTATACGGACTTATCTACACAACCCTTGAAAAGTCCATCGGGGCAAGGAAGAATTTGAGAAATTTTAAGCAGTTTTTGGTAGAAGAAAAGGGAAGAAAATGCTCTCTTTGCGGAGAAAGGGATGTATTGGTTTTCAATGAAAAAGGAAATAAAAAGAAATTTACCAGATTTAAAACTCCTTTTTTAGATTTAACTAACGATATATCAAATGGGAAAATTCCAACAAAATATCTTTCAGATGGAGAAGGTCTTTGTGGAATATGCTTTATAAAACGGACACTGGAATTGTATCTTGAAAAAGAAGTAAGCAAAGTTTTTAAAGACATATCTTTTCCATCAACTGCTGAAATCGCTTGTGCTGATTTCAAAGAAAAAGTGCTAAAAAATAATACAGCAAAAAAACTTTATAACGAATACATAGATGAATTTAAAAAAATTACACACACTGCATTTCCAGAGACAGATCCACTTCCAAAGTTAAAATCAGAAATGAAAAGAGAAAATATAAGAAATTTAGAAGGAGAATGGTTCTTTTTAGAGAACTTAACAGAAAAGGTGATAACAAAAAATATAGGAATGGAAAGTATTACGGAGAAAAATCTTAATGCTTTGCAAGAAAAACTAAATGAACTAATAAAGCACATTGGAAAGCCAACTCCCTATTATGCTGTAATAATGCTTGATGGTGATAATATGGGTAAATGGCTTTCTGGTGAAAATCTCCCTGATGTTCAGTATGCTTACAATCAGGAGGTTTGGAAGAAATTAAAAGAAAAGTCTTTTGCAGGTGCAGTTAAAAAAGTGGTTTCACAGAAGGTTATCACACCTGCGATCCATGCTTCAATATCAAGTGCTTTAAGGAATTACAGTCTTGAGTTTGTCCGAAAAATTGTGGAGGAAGAGCATTTGGGAAAATTGGTTTATGCTGGTGGCGATGATGTGCTTGCCTTTGTAAATTTAAAAGACTTACTCCCTGTAATGAGCAAATTAAGAGCTGCTTTTTCAGGACAAATTAAGTTTGATAATGGAGAAATAAAAGTAGATTGGGAAAATGAGAATGGTTTTGTAGAAAAAGATGGCAGATATTATCTTACTATGGGTAAAAATGCCACTGCATCAATGGGCGTTGTGATAGCACATTATAAGATGCCTCTTAAGATAGTGCTTGATAAAGCAAGAGAGATGGAAAAATTGGCAAAAAATGAGCTTGGAAAAGACTCATTTGCAATTGGTTTTTTCAAACACTCAGGTGAGGCAAAAATAACGGGATATAAATGGAGATACAAAGATAGCGATGAGTATATTGATACGGTTAAATATATGACTGAACTACAAAAACATTTTACTAAAAAGGAAAATGAGCCTTGGCTTTCAAAGAGCTTTGTTTATAATTTAGATAAAGCCTTTATGAAAATAAAAGAAAAAGACTCCAGGTTTTCATTAGGACCAGGAGTTTTTGAAAGCGAACTGAAAAGACTGATAAAAAGAGCAATCAATGGCGGGAATAAAGAACAAAGAGAGCAAATTGTTAAAGAGGTATTTAAGTCGATAGACAAGATTTTTTGGAAATCAGGAGCAAATATAGACTATTTAGTAAATTTACTTGAAATATGTGCCTTTTTATCTGGTGAGGAGGAAAGTAAATGAAACAAGTTATAAAAATTAAACCATTTGACACTTTATACTTTAGAACAGGAAGACCATTCACAATGGGAAGTGAAACCTGGGCAGATATTATGTTCCCTCCTTCACCCTCAACCTTTTATGGCGCTATTAGAAGTTTTTTAATATTCCAACGGGGTGGATTAAAGGAATTTGAGGAAAAAGGATATGAGGATATTGGGAAAATAATAAAAGATAAAAATGGAGAAAGAATTGTTAAAAAAGGAACATTAAGAATTTCAGGGCTATTTTTATATAAAAGTGAGCTCCTTTTCCCTTCTCCATTAGACCTTGTTGAAAAGGATAAAAAAGAAAAGGACAAAAAATTGATTCCTCTTACACTCATAAATAGACCCAAGATATTTATTTCTGATTATCCTTTAAAAAAAGTTTTAATTTACAAGCCAAAGGAGAAAGCAGAAGAACCATCTGGCTGGCTTACTTCAATAAATTTCAAGGACTATTTAAAGAATAGAAAAAAAGAATTTAATTTTTTGAAACATAATGAATTGTATCTTCAAGAGCCAAAAATTGGGATTGCAAGAGAGCCTGAAACGCTTACTTCAAAGGAAGGGCACCTTTACAGAATTCCAATGATAAGATTAAACAAAAAAGTCTCTTTTGTTTTAGAGATTGATGATCTTTCAGATAAATACCCATTTCCTGAAGAAGGTATATTCCAACTTGGTGGCGAAGGAAGAGCAGTAAGATATGAAATACTTAAGGAAGATATATTGAGCAATTTAAAAAACATTGAATTTAAGTTTGAGAACAATCTATTCAAAATCTATCTTGCAACACCAGCAATTTTTAAAAAAGGGTGGCTCCCTAAATGGATTGATGAAAAGAGTTTTGAAGGGACATACAATGGCTTAAAAGTCAAACTTATTGCCTGCGCTATTGGAAGGCCTCTT
>CAJXLZ010000088.1 GCA_913056505.1 uncultured Desulfurellaceae bacterium | reverse complement strand
AAGAAAGTCTCTTATCCTTGGAGATGGTTGAATTCATTTTTAAACTTATATATATATTTTCAAAGGGTGGGTAGTATGTCTATGGCATGTGCCAATGTATAGTTTAAATATTGAAAATGCGCTATTTTTTTGATATAAGTGCAAAAATAAAAGAATATGGGTTTTTTGGACTCAAGGAGGCACTATGGCAAATGTTATACTTCTAAGGCATGGACAATCACAATGGAATAAATTGAATCTATTTACAGGATGGGTGGATATTCCTTTATCTTATGAGGGCATTAACGAAGCTCTTGAAGCCGGTGATAAATTAAAAGATATCTGTTTCGACAGGGTATATACATCGCTGTTGATACGCTCCATACAAACAGCTATGATAGCGTTGTCTAAAAACAGTTGTGGAAAAACACCCGTTATTATACACGATAAAAACAGGATGAGTTCATGGGCAAACATAGAAAATAAAAAGATAGATATACTGCCGGTTTATGAACATGAGGAACTAAATGAGCGCTATTATGGGCTGCTTCAGGGTCAGAATAAAGAAGAGATGTCTAAAATATATTCCAAAGAAGTCGTTCATAGGTGGAGAAGAAGTTATTCGGTAAAACCTCCAAAGGGAGAATCTTTAGAAGATAATTGTAAAAGAACAATTCCATTCATTGAATCCATATTAAATAATATAAAACAGGATGAAAATATATTAATCAGCGCACACGGCAATAGCCTGCGTTCAATAGTAATGTATATGGAAAATCTCTCTAAAGATGAAATTGTTAAAGTTGAGGTGCCGACAGGCGTCCCTATACTGTATGAGATTAAAGATAAAAAAGTAAATATGAAGAAATATCTATGAATTTAGTGGAACTTTTTATTCAAAGGGCAGCATTCAACGGCATAAAAACAGTTGATCCTGATGAAATAAAAGAAAAACTCGCAAATATCGATTTCTCTAATGAAAATTACTACATTAAAAACAACACCTCTATTGTGAAAGCGCTATCTGCATCTGCGCAAACAGGCTCCGCTTTAATAGATGTATCCTATAAGAAAAAGTTATCATCTGTTATAGACGCTAAAGAATTAATTATTTTAATAAATAGAAGCGATATATGTCAGGATATGTACTCAGCCTACAAAAAAGCTAAAGATTCAGGCAGTTTTAAATATTTGCTATTTGTATCCCAAGAAAGCAAGACCGCCGATGTAGAAAAAGCCCTTATCAGCGGGGTTCAGGCGTTTGAAAAATTGACTTTTGTGTTAACTTGAACTCACTCTATTAACATTGACAAAAATAATTGTAGATATATTATATCACATCGGATTACATTAGCTAAGGAGGTAAATCTTATGGTAGAAAAAAAAGAAGTCAAAAGGCATAGGTCACAAAAGAGAGTTGTTGTTTTTTCCACACCCTCTTGCCCATGGTGTAATAGGGTTAAACAATATCTCAGGCAAAACCACATCACATTTAAAGACGTTGATGTATCTCGGGATAGAAGAGCAGCAGAGGATATGGTAAGAATGACCGGGCAATCCGGCGTCCCAGTGGTTATGATAGGCTCGCGCTCTATAGTTGGGTTTGATAAAAGAAAGATAGATAAGTATTTGGGCATAGAAGGTTAACTTATAAAATTGGGGGGGTTATGATTTACGATGAAGAGTTGGAGACAATGCCGAGGGAAGCATTAGAAGCACTCCAATTAAAGCGTTTACAAAATACAGTTGAAAGGGTTTACAATCTTGTTCCATTTTATAAAAATAAGTTTGATGAAATTTCAGTTAAGCCCGAAGATATTAAAACATTAGATGACTTAAAAAGACTACCTTTTACGCTAAAAGAGGATTTGCGCGATAATTACCCGTTTGGATTATTCACTATTCCGCTTGAACAGGTTGTAAGGCTTCATGCATCAAGCGGAACTACTGGAAAACCAACGGTGGTTGGATATTCTAAAAGAGATATAGAATTATGGTCTAATTTAATGGCACGTTCCTTTGCAGCCGCTGGCGTTACACGAGGCGATATAATACAAAATGCATATGGATACGGCCTGTTTACAGGCGGTTTAGGGGCACATTACGGCGGTGAAAAGTTGGGTGCTACAGTGATACCTATATCAGGCGGAAACACGCAGAAGCAAATTATGATTATGCAAGATTTCGGCTCAACTGTATTTACCGCAACGCCGTCTTATGCGCTCTATCTCGCAGAATCTGCTCACGATATGTGTGTAACACAAGATAAAATAAAACTCAAAGTGGGGATTTTGGGAGCAGAGCCCTGGACTGAGGAGATGAGAGAAGCAATAGAAGAAAAGTTGGGTATAGACGCAATAGATATATACGGATTGAGCGAAATAATGGGACCGGGCGTGGCAATAGAATGCAAAGAAGCCAAACATGGACTACATATATGGGAAGATGCATTTATACCGGAAATTGTTGATCCTGATACGGGTGAAGTGTTAAAAGACGGCGAGGAAGGAGAGCTTGTAATAACAACCATAACAAAAGATGCACTCCCTCTTATAAGATATAGAACACACGACATAACACATATAATAAAAGAGCCCTGCATTTGTGGAAGAACTCACAAGCGTATCGCGAGAATAAAAGGTAGAAGCGATGATATGCTGATAATTAGAGGAGTAAACATATTCCCATCCCAAATTGAATCCCTGTTGATAGACATCGAAGGCATAGAGCCTCACTACCAGCTTATAGTAGACAGAGTTAATAATTTGGATGTTTTAGAGGTTAAGGTAGAGGTAAGCGAAAAGGTCTTTTCTGATGAAATAAGAAAATTACAGTCTCTGCAAAAGAAAATAGAAAAAGATATAAAGGATCTATATGGAATCAACGTTAAAGTAACCCTGTCAGAACCAAAAAGCCTTACAAGATTTGAAGGTAAGGCAAAAAGGGTTATAGATAAAAGGAAAATGTGAGGTGCCGTTGTGAAAAGGATAAGACAGATATCTGTTTTTATAGAAAATAGACCTGGAAGATTATTGGAAGTGTTAAATTTATTAGGTAGCTCATCAATTAACATAAAGGCTCTATCGCTGGCTGATTCTTCAGATTTTGGAATAGCAAGACTCATTGTTAAGGGGACGGATGAGGCTGTAGCTCTCTTAAAATCAAATAATTTCACACTCAGCGTTACCAACACTATTGCATGTGTTGTGGAAGATAAGCCGGGATCACTTGCACAAATTCTAAAGCTGCTTGCTGATAATGAGATAAATATAGAATATATGTATGGATTTACATCTCCCATAGAAAACAAAGCTGTTATGATATTAAAGGTTTCCGACATTGATAAAGCTCAGAAATTACTATCAGATAATAAAATAGAGATGTTGTCTCAAGAAGAAATGAGGGAAATTTAGGGGGGATTATGAGGTTTCTATCTGTATTGTTAACTATCGTGTTTTTTTCTACAAGTTCAATGGCTGCCAATGTTGTAAAAATAGGGGCATTAGTGTCAATAACAGGACCAACTGCATTTTTGGGGGTGCCTGAGGAAAATACTTTAAAAATGCTTGTATCTGATATAAACAAAGCAGGCGGTGTAAACGGAAAAAAGATAAAACTTATAGTATACGACACAAAAGGCAAACCATCAAGTGGCGTTATATTGGCAAGAAAATTAATATATACAGACAGAGTGAGCGCTATTGTAGGGCCAACGAGAAGCGGCACAACACTTGCAATAATACCGTTAATACAAAGGGCAAGGATTCCCTTAATCTCTATGGCATCAAGCTATAAAATAACAACGCCTGTAAAAAAATGGGTTTTTAAAACTGCACCAAGTGATAGTTTGGCGGTTGAGCGTTTATACAGCTATATGAGAGATAATAAGATGAGCAATGTTGCTCTTTTAAGTGCTTCCACGGGTTTTGGGGATAGTGGTAGAGAAGAGTTGAAAAAATTAAGTTCAAAATATGGAATAAACATAGTTGCGGATGAAGTTTTCGGTCCAAAAGATACTAATATGATCCCTCAACTTGTAAAAATAAAAAATACAAAGGGCGTGCAAGCTATTATTTGCTGGGGAACAAATCCCGGACCTGCATCTGTTGCCAAAAATGCCAAAGAGCTGGGGATAAAATTGCCTATATTTATGAGTCATGGCGTGGCGTCCAAAAAATTTATACAGCTTGCAAGAGATGCGGCTGAAAATATAATGCTGCCGGCAGGTAAACTTATGGTAGCCAACCAACTTCCTAATAACGATCCTCAAAAAAAGGTTTTGTTAAAATACAAAAAGGAATATGAATCAAAGTTTGGCTCTGTATCGACATTCGGCGGTCATGCATACGATGCAATAAATATAATAAAATTGGCGCTGCAAAATGGAGCAACCAACAAAAAAAGCTTAAGAAAAGAGATAGAACAGACAAAAAATTTCGTCGGTATTACAGGTATATTTAATTACAGCAAAAATGATCACGCAGGATTAGATCCAAGTGATTTTAGCATAATTAAAATAGTAAACGGGGATTGGAAACTGCTCAGCTATTGATTTTTGTTCACATAATTTTGAAACACTTTTGCTGCTATTTCAGGGTCCATCTTTGATATGATGGCCCCTGATTTCCTGGGCTGCATAAAAGTAAGTATTTTTGCAGCCAATTTTTCATCCATTTTTGACAGTTCATCTGCAGCGGCTTGGGGCTTTGCGCTTGCATATATTTTAGATAATCTTTTTATCTTCTCATCCGCAACCCGATTTTCCAGCGATTCTAATTCTTTTTTTTTCTTCTCCAATTGCAGTTTCTCATCATCCAACTGTTTTTTTAATGTCATAAGAACTTTCGTTTTATTATCTATTACACTTTCCAGCATTTTCAGCTGCTGTATTTTATTTGTAATTTGACTCATACTATTATTGTCTGCTCTTAAAATTAGCGGGAATGCATACATATTTACACTACACACAATCAGTAAACTAACAGTTGCTTTTCTTA
>CAJXLZ010000087.1 GCA_913056505.1 uncultured Desulfurellaceae bacterium | reverse complement strand
TTTATAGTGTTTAATTTGGAAGCGGGCGTATATACAAAATTAATAAAAGACAGTATTATATATATTATAGCCAATACTGATATTAATAAAACTATAAAGTTCAGGATTAAAAGTTTTTTACGAATATTCATTTGTCAAGTAGTCAAGATAACCCTGGAGTATAAATGCGGCAGCAATTTTATCTATAACCTTCTTTTTCTTTTTCCTACCTTTCACTTTAGCTTCATTTAAGACCATATCTGAAAATCTGGTAGACAGTCTTTCATCCCATTCAACCACATCAACATCAACCGCATCCTGCAACTCACTAATAAAATGTCTGGTGATATTGACCCTCTCTCCTTCTGTTCCGTTTAAATTAAAAGGCATACCAACAACAATCTTTTCAACATCATATTTATCTACAAGGTCTTTTATATAAATAATGGGATCATCTCTACTCACATCTATAACACAAAGTGATGAAGCAATAGTGTATGTTTCATCACTCAATGCAATACCAATCTGTTTTTTCCCATAATCAACACCTAATATTCTCAAAAAAATGCACCACCTACTTGAAACTCAATTCCAGATAAAATATAATGCTTTTTGATGTTAAAAGCAATATTTTCTTTATGTGTAGTCCTATTTTCTTTCAATATATACGCTTATCAACTGCCAGAGCTGCAATCATTGGAAATTATGAAAATTTCCCCTTCTATTGATAACATTATTTTTACATTTAACCGCATAAAACAATATAAGTATATCAGGTTAAGTAATAACTATTTTTATATAGCCATACCCAATACAAAGTTTACAGTAAAATGTAGATTAAAACAAAGATTGGACGTGGAGAAGATAGCAAATAAAACCATAAGAAAAGAGACACGTATATACATAAGGTTATCGAATAGATTCAATTATAAATACAATGTAATACTATCACATAAAAAATATTTAATAGTAAGAATTACAAAAAAACAACAAGCAGTAATAAGTAAAAGGAGAGCTCCTATTGTAGTAATAGACCCCGGACACGGCGGTAAGGATCCGGGCGCTATAGGAATATACGATAAGGAAAAAAATATTGTTTTAAGTATTGCTCTAAAAGTAGCACACTACCTCAAAGAAGATGGCGTAAAAGTTATATTAACAAGAAGGAACGATACATATCCTACACTGGCAGATAGAGTAGCCGTTGCCAATAAAGATAAAGCCGATGTATTTGTGTCTATACATGCCAATTATGCTGCGCATAACAGGCGTAAGGCAAAAGGACTTGGCGTATATTTTCTAAATACGTCAAGCGATAAAAGAACTATATCGCTTGCTGCAAGAGAAAATGGAATGTCTATTGCGCAAATAAAAGATATCAATAGGATCATACTGTCTATGGTCCAGACCACGAAAATAAAATCATCTAAACAGCTTGCTGAGGATGTATACAAAGATACATTAAAAAGCGGTAAAAAAACATATAGATATTATTCAGGTAGAGGAGTAAAACAAGCGCCTTTTTACGTTCTTATTGGAACTATGTGTCCTTCAATACTTATTGAAACAGCTTTTTTGAATAATCCGCAAGATGCGCTATATCTACATAAAAACAGATTCAGAACAATGTTGGCAAAAGGAATAGCACATGGCATTTTAAATTTTTTGCAGAATCAACGGATCTCCAAAGGAAAATATGCATACTCTAAATTTTCAATATTAAAATAACTATACGGCACTCTCTCCTGTTTCTGATGTTCTAATTCTTATAGCTTCTTCCACAGGTATGACAAATATTTTGCCGTCTCCGACTTTGCCTGTTTTAGCCGTTTCTATAATCTTCTCGATAATGCTATCTACCATATCATCGGGCACAACTACTTCAATTTTTACTTTCGGCAAAAAATCAATAACATATTCAGCGCCTCTATATATCTCAGTGTGCCCCTTTTGGCGCCCATATCCCTTAACCTCGCTTACAGTCAAGCCCTTTATTCCTATATCTGTCAAACCATCTTTCACACTGTCTAATTTGAAGGGTTTTATTATTGCTTCAACTTTTTTCACTTTTCTCCTCCTCATAAAGTTTTAGAATAAGTTCTACCTCTCCACTGCTTAAATGCACATTTTTTGCTATATCTTCAATATTCATTCCATCTTTTTTCATCAGTATTATGCTGTTTTTTAATGAATCTTTATATGTTTTGTTTTTTATGGTTGTAAGCAGCTCCGTTAAAAGGTTGTTTTTCCTTTTTACATCATCTAAAATAATATTGAGACTGCGCTCTTGTCCTACAATTTTCTCATTCGCAGAGTCTATCAAATTCTTTTGTCTTTCCAGAAGATTTTTTAAACTGTTCGTTAATTTAACAAAACTCTCATTTTCTTTCTTATCAAAATATCTTATAATTAAGATATATGCAACAATCAAAATATCGAAAATTGCCTGCGTTATTATTGCAGTATCTATATTCACTATTACGATCTCTTCCTTTTTAACATCTTTCTTTCAACAAAAAGTGTATATTTGATTATCAGCTCTACGTAATTTTTATCTATTTCTAAAAATTCTATGCCATAGCATATATTGTCATCTTTAAGCTGGCTCTTTGCTGTAATTTTGCCTACAAAATGTATTTCAATATGTTCTGCAATAGGTAATGAAAAAACACCGTATATAAAATCTTCTTTATTAAGTTTTTCTGAAGACATAAAGGATAAACCTGATGCACTTATATCGCAAGTAGTTACATTTTTAAGCGTTTTAAATTTATCCCTTGAATCTTTGTTACGCAGTAAATCTATTATATAATTTAGTTTTGTATCCATCTCTTTCATCATAAGTACAAAAGATTTATTCAAGTTGCCGTATGCAGTATCTATATTGTGCAAAGACATTACAAAATCAAATGAATCACCATGCCCAACTTGTTGGTCAACCTTATTTTTATAATAATCATAATAAGACTTATCTATATTGGTATAATATAAAGGCAATTTAGATTTAATTCTTCTATAACCCCTTCTATCATCCATCATAAATACTTACCAGCTATAAATGTAATAAACAACATAATGCTAATATAACTATTGATATTGAAAAAAGCAAGATTTATTTTCTTCACATCATTTGGATCTATAAGTTTATGCTCCATAACAAGCAGTATGGCAACTGCAATAAAGCCTATATATGATATATAATTTAAGCCAAACGTATACGCAGACAAAATTAAGAATAAAAACCCTATAATGTGGAATGCTTCAGATATGTGCAAAGATGCCTTAACGCCGAATTTAACAGGTATAGAATGCAAGTGATTTTTAGCGTCAAATTCCCTATCTTGAAGTGCATACAATATATCAAAACCAGCTATCCAAAGCATAACAAAGATAGAAAGATACCAAATAGGAGCGCTCAAGCCATCTGCGGATGCAACATACCCCCCCAAAGGAGCTATAGCATCTGTGGCTCCGAGATAGAGATGGCTAAGATAGGTAAATCTTTTTGTATAAGAATAGGTTATAATAAAAAACAGTGCTATAGGAGACAGCATAAAAGCAAGCTCGTTGATTAAATATGCACTAAGTTCAAAAATAATAATAGATAAAATGGTAAAAAAATAGGCTTCTTTTAATTTTACTTTGCCAGACGGTATTTCCCTATTTTTTGTTCTTGCATTTTTTGCATCTATATGCCTATCTATAATGCGATTTAGAGACATTGCAGCGCTGCGCGCAGAAGCCATAGCAATACTTACAAGAATCAACGTAACTATATCGATACCATTTTTAAAGCCCATGAACATGCCTATATAAGCAAAAGGCAGAGCGAATATAGTATGTTCAAACTTTATCATGGTTATGTATCTTTTAATCGCGCTCACTTGCCGACAACCTTGTAATATTCCAAAAAATATATACTGCCAGATATTATTGTAAGAATCATTGCTATAACAAGCACTATAATACCCAGTTGATACAAATTTAGCATAAGGATACCTATAGCAAGAAATTGCGACGTCGTTTTCAATTTACCTATTTTGTTAGCAGGTATAGCTATATTTTCTATAGCAGCCACCCCTCTCAACCCTGTTACAGCAAATTCTCTTGCTATTATAATTATAACAATCCAGTAGGGAATATGTATGGTGTGTATCATAGCCACAAGTATGCCTATAACAAATATTTTGTCAGTCAGAGGGTCAAGCAGCTTTCCGATGTTTGTTACAACATTATTGCGTCTTGCTATTTCTCCGTCTAATATATCGCTTAAAATACCGAGTAAAAAAAATATTAGAGCATAGATATTCAAATTATATTCCATAAATATTATCACTATGGCTAAATCTACAACCCTAAAGAGAGACAGTATGTTGGGTAAGTTTTTCACCATAAAGCACCTGTATTTGTATATGTATTGCCAATTCTTATCAATGGCCTGCCTATACTGTGCGTATAATTTTTATATCTTCTTAAAACCTTGTTGACATAATGTTTTGTCTCATCATATGGCGGAACCCCATTGTATCTATCCACTGCGGTTTCCCCTGCATTATAAGCCGCCGCTACAAGTTTTATTGTCTTATATTTAGTTATAAGGTGTTTAAGGAATTTAACACCGCCTCTGATATTTTCTTTAATATTATTTATA
Organism: uncultured Desulfurellaceae bacterium; assembly: GCA_913056505.1. Taxonomy (GTDB): domain Bacteria; phylum Campylobacterota_A; class Desulfurellia; order Desulfurellales; family Hippeaceae; genus CAJXLZ01. The sequence goes on along the minus strand of CAJXLZ010000087.1, from coordinate 368 downwards.
TTTTTAACACCGTATGATGTAGCTGTCCTTTTCATAAGCTGCATAACGCCTATGGCACCCTTGCTTGACACAGCGCTGTTATTCAAATCCGATTCAGTTGAGGCAACGGCATATACAAGTCTGTAATCAACGCCCTCATCAGATGCTATCTTTTTTATTAATCTTTTTACATACTCTTTAGAATAATTGTATCTCTTGCTTAAAATCAGCGCTCTTTGAAAAAAATTTGTGCTATTTGTATAAACCAATTCCCCATTATCATTTACGGCCTTTAACCCGGAAGAAAATACATTAAAGCCATATAAAACAGATACAACAATGATTACGATGATTACGATTTTCATTTTAGATGTTCTATAATTGCTTTT
>CAJXLZ010000086.1 GCA_913056505.1 uncultured Desulfurellaceae bacterium | reverse complement strand
CTGAGCATTATAATTTAGGATACCTCCAAAATACAATGAAACCAAAATATCTACCACGCTTAGTGAACCGCCACTATGCCCGCTCTGCGCCCTATTCAGCATAATAAGGATATCTCTTCTAATCTCTCTTGCTATCTCCTCTAATCTGTCAAAATTCTTAAATTCGTCCATAATCAAACCTACCTATCATTTTATTAGCAATCTAAACATCTCATCAATTGTAAATTTCTCTGGTATGATAGCATCAAAGCCATACTTTTGTATATATTTTTTTGTGGTATTTCCTATGGCAATAAATCTATTGATTCTATGCATTATATCTAAGCCTCCGTATATTTTTACTGTATTTTCAAAGGCAGAGGGACTTGTAAATAAACCGTAATTAAACTCACCGTGATATTTATAAAGTTCAGCCTCTTTCGGTATAATATTTTTATATACAGAGAGAACTTTTACATTATTAAATATATGATATATATTGTTATATTTCTCAGCTGTCACAACAACTATATTGCCCCTATTTTTCAGGCTTTCCATTAAGTGCTCTGCATCAAAAATATCGGGCACAAAATCAGTGCTTATGCTAAACTTAAGTAGATACTCAGCCGTCTTTTTACCAACCGTAGCAATCTTTTTACCGCATAGCAAATCTCTTTTAGCTTTTTTTAAGAAAAAATCTACTGCCCTTTTGCTTGTAAATACAATCCAGTCCGCCTCATTAAACCGCCACTTAAAATCAAGAGGCTCAAAACCCATAGAAACAATTGGACACATATCAAATATCTCATCATATTTTTGAGTATATTCAAGTAGATCTTTCTTGTTTGCGCTAAATAATACCCTTATTCTTGGTTTGGGCGCTCTCTGTTTAAATTCTATATCTGCTTTGATGTCCCTGTTTGTAATAAAAATATCTTCATAATCATCAACAATATTTTTACATTTCAGCATAAATTTTTTACTTACGCCATCATCAAATTTCACCCTTGATGTTAAATATGGGAAATATTTTAAGCTCAGATTGTTTGTTATCTTAACAATCATAATTTACTTTTTATATATGCGGCAGCTTTATCTGCAACTTCTTTAGAATTTAAAGTATCATCTGCGCATAAACTGTAGTGTAAAATTCTTTTTATATCGTTGACAAAACCATACATAACACTCATACAAAACCGACCATTTTTATAATGAGCATAGGCGCCTATAGGATAGTTGCAGGATGCATTCAGTGCTTTTACATATGCACGCTCAGCTTCAGCACAATCTCGCGTTTGCCTATCTTCCATAGCATACATATATTCTTTGAATTCAAAATCCTTTAAAAATTCCACAGATATAACACCCTGGCCTGCAGACGATACTATATCTAAATCATACATATAATGTTCATTAAACAACCCCAATCTCAACAGACCCGCTTTCGATACAACTATTGCATCTACCTCTCCATCTTCCAATTTTTTTAAGCGTGTATCAAGATTTCCTCTCAAATCTACAAATTTAAGATCTTCCCTTTTTTTATATATCTCTGATCTCCTACGCAGGGATGTTGTGCCTATTCTTGTGCCTTTGGGTAAATCAAATAGATTACCCTTGTGAGAAATTAAAACATCCTTATGTGTATCACGCTTTAAGAAAACATATTCAAATGCGCTATTATCAAAAACACTCATATCTTTTAAGCTATGAACAGCTATATTTATCTCTTTTTGAAGGAGTTTATTTTCTATCTCTTTTATAAATAAACCCTTGCCGCCGAAGCTATAAAGCGGTTTATCCTTTATTAAATCACCCTTTGTCTTTATTACAACAATTTCAGCGTTTATACCAAATAATCTAAGTTTATTTTTAACAAGGTTGGCCTGCCATAGAGCTAATTTACTGCCGCGCGTACCGATTTTTATGCGTTTTCCGAGAAAAAGCACCTTATATCCTTCTTGGGTTTTTCTATCTTAAATAAATACTTGATAAGTTCTATATACATATCGCCTTCAGGGTGATCTATAAACAGTTTTATGTTTTGTGTAGGCTCATGCAGTATTTTATTAATTATGGAATTACTTAACGCCTCCACATCGTTAATGATATCACCATTTAGCTCATTTTTATGCCTCTTTATAAATTTTCTTATCTCTCTTTGTCTAATATGCTCTGCCATCTGCCTTAGCTTGCTTATAACATATTCATAATCCAAAGATTCAACATAGGCCTTATAATTCTCAACCTCTTCTTCTACTATTCTTTCTGCATCCTTTGCCTGTTTTTTTCTAAAAATAAGGGAATTCTCAATAATATTTTTAAGATCATCCAAATAGATTAAGTAAACATTATTTAAGGCCGCAATAGAGATCTCTGTATCGCGCGGCACAGCCATATCTACGATAATAAGGTCTTTATTGGCGGCAATATCATCTTTTTTAATAATAGGTTCTTTTGAAGATGTAGATGTAACAACTATATCCACATCACGGATTGCCTCTTTTATGCTGTCTATGCCAATGATATCTGCTTTGTAATGCTGAGCCAATTTTAGAGCATTATCCGGCGTTCTATTGGCAATATACCTGATATTAGCACCAGCAGATGCAAGATGTTCTGTGGATAGTTCGCTCATCTCACCAACACCTATAATCATAACATTCTTATCACCTACATCAACTAACTCTTTAATCTTTAGAAAAGCTGCATATGCAACACTAATAGCTCCTTTTCCTATATCCGTTCTACTTTTAACAAGTTTTGCGGTATGGAAAGCCCTGCGCATTATTCTATTTGTTACAGCACCGCTTGTTAAAAATTCAACAGACCATTTATAAGCTTCCCTCAGCTGCCCTAAAATTTGTGGCTCCCCTACAACCATGGAATCCAAACTCGACGCCACCCTGAAAATATGGTGCACAACATCTATATCGTATTTGATGTAAAGTATTTTATTCAATGTATTACCATCTATACCAGAATAATCCGAAATAAATTCCAATATCTGATCTTTTATGGGTTTATTGGATACAATCACTATCTCAACACGATTACATGTAGATAATATCATAACTTCTTTGATACCATCTAATGCATGTATCTCTTTCAGATAGATATCCAATTTGTTATTGGGAAAAGATAGTTTTTCTCTCAGATCCATACCCGAAAACTTATGGTTTGTGCCGATCAGCGTTAATATATAATCATTCATTACCGTTCCCTTGAAATTGCATAATCACATATTGCCATCAAATAATCTTTATATTTTGAATCGTGAATATCTGCAATGGCCTGTTTAGACTGCTTTGAAAAAAATTCAGCTTTACGCTGTGCATCCTCTAATCCTAATCGTCTCACCTTATCTTTAATAGTATCTAACAACATATCATCACGACTGTTATTGAAATAATTTTTCACATCATTATAGATATTTTTATCCTTCTCCATAGCTATCAAGAGAGGTAGTGTTATCTTTCCCTCTTTTAGGTCACAACCTGCATCTTTACCCAATGCTTCATTATTTGATTCATAATCCAAACAATCGTCTTTAATCTGGAATGCCAATCCCAGATACTCACCAAATTTGGAAAATTTATCTTCAAATAGATCGTTGGCAAGTAGTGCTCCGCTTACACTACTTGCCTGAATCAGTACGGCAGTTTTTTTATAAATTATATCAAAATATTCTTCTTGTGTGAGCTCAATATTGAAAGCGTTTTCAATCTCCTGTGTTTCACCCTCCGCAAGAAGATAGGCAGCTTGAGAAATAACCTTTGCTATACGCTTATCAAACATCAGCACCATATTAAAACCCAGTGAATATAGATAATCACCGCACAAAACAGCAGCATTATTGCCAAAAACATAATTAGAAGACGGCCTACCTCTTCTCATTGAGGCATTATCCAATATATCATCATGTAGCAAGCTTGCCGTATGTATCAGTTCTATAATGCCACCTATTTCCATGGCACTTTTTTCATCTTCACATCCTAACGATAGGGCAGTGTAGTAAGTAATCAGGGGTCTAAGCCGCTTTCCATCCATCATAACCTGTTTATACACATCCTTTATAAGTTTACTCTTTGGTTTAACAATTTTAAAGAGCAGCTTATCGGCTTTCTTAATATCGTTTTTTATCTCATTTTTCAGAATCAGATTCATACGGCTCCCTTAAAACTAAAATACTTACTACCTCATCATCCGGTGCAATATCAATAATTTTTACACCCCTTGCTGCTCTTTTCATAGTTCTTACTGTTTGAGACTGTATTCTTATTATTTTGCCCTTTTTTGTAACAGCCATAATGTCATTATTATCGCCAAGTGTTGAGCTGTCACAAACATAATCGTCTTTATATAATTTTATACCTATAACACCCTTACCGCCTCTTTTTATCTTCCTTATGCTATTTGTGCTGATTGTTTTCCCTCTACCATGCATTGTTAATATAACAATCCTGTTGTCATCTGCATTACACCGATCCGCTGAAACAACCTCATCCCCATCAAGCAGTTTAATACCTCTAACACCAGCGGCAATCCTACTCATAACCCTTACATCGTTCACACCGAATCTGATAATCATACCGTTTTTTGTTACTATAACAACATCATCCCCATCTACAACATGAAAGGTTTCAATCAAACTATCCGATGAAGCCAATTTAATAGCATATTTTCCTTTTACTGTAATATGTGAAAAATCTTTCATAGATGTCCGTTTTACAGTGCCGAGTTGCGTAACAAAAAATATTTCTCCGGTTTCCTTAAACGGCATTATGGTTTTTATAAGTTCACCATCCTGCAGATTTAGCAGGTTAACAATAGCTTTACCCTTGGTTGCAGGCTGTAATTTGGGTATCATATAGGCCTTTAGCTTATATACCCTCCCTGTATTAGCAAAACATAATAGATCATTAAGGCTATTTGTTGTAAAAATATCAACAATATAGTCACCATCTGAAAATGTGGATGCTATTCTTCCTTTGCCGCCGCGGTGCTGTACACTATAGGTGTCTACAGGG
>CAJXLZ010000085.1 GCA_913056505.1 uncultured Desulfurellaceae bacterium | reverse complement strand
GGTGATGCCATGTTTGAAGAAAGTCAGAAACTGTTTAAGGAAGCGCAGAAATATATAGCAAGCGGCGTAGATAGCCCCGTGCGCGCGTTTAAATCTGTAGATGCAAACCCTTTATTTATAAAATATGGCAGAGGCTCACATATATTTGATGAGGATAATAATGAATTTATAGATTATGTAGGCAGCTGGGGACCTGCTATTGTGGGCCATGCTAACAGTGAGGTTTTAAAAAAGGTTAAAGAGACATTGGAAAATGGTATAGGTTTTGGAGCACCCAATGTTTTGGAGACGGAGCTTGCAAAAAGAATTGTCAAAGCCTTCGACTCAATAGATGAGGTAAGATTTGTAAATTCCGGCACAGAGGCTGCGATGAGCGCTATACGTTTAGCACGCGGCGTTACAAACAGGGATAATGTATTAAAATTTATAGGTTGTTACCACGGTCATTCAGACGGACTATTGGTTGGAGCAGGCAGTGGCGCTAGTACATTCGGTGTTCCTTCGAGCAAAGGTGTACCCCAAGATTTTGCAAAGCATACACTACTTGCGGAGTATAACGATTTAGATGGCGTTGAATCTATATTCAAAAAATTTGGCGATACTATAGCATGTATAATTGTTGAGCCTGTTGCAGGAAATATGGGCGTTGTAAAGCCTCAAAGCGGGTTTCTTCAATTTTTACGTGAGATTACACAAAAATATGGAAGTTTGCTGATAGTTGATGAGGTAATGACAGGATTCAGAATAACATATGGCGGCGCACAGCACATATTTGGCATAAATCCTGATATTACAGTATTAGGGAAAGTTATAGGTGGCGGTTTTCCAGTGGCTGCGTATGGAGCAAGTAAGGAAATTATGGATTTTATATCTCCCAAAGGAGATGTATATCAAGCAGGTACGCTCTCGGGCAATCCTGTAGGTATGGCAGCAGGCATAGCAACATTGGATATTCTTAATAGTACAAGACCATATGATCAGCTAAAGCTTAATACACAAAAACTTGTATCGAGGATAATGGGGCTGGCTTATCAATATGGAATACCACTTAGCGAATCATCCATAGGTTCTATGTTTAGCCTATTTTTTAATGATAAAACGCCTTTAAATTATTCTGATGTTTTAAAGAGCGATACGGCACTATTTAAAAATTACTTTATAGGTATGCTTAACCGAGGTATCTATTTACCGCCGTCCCAATTTGAATCAAATTTTATAGGCATATGTCATACCGATAAAGATATTGAAAACACAATAGAAGCTGCAGAAGAGGTGTTCAAAACTATGTCCAATAAGCCATTGTATATATGAAAAAAGATAAAGACAACAAAAAATTTTATTTTGGTCTTTATGAGGCTGCTTCTATTGGATTTAGTATGGTTTTGTCTGTTATTATAGGTGGAGCCATAGGTTTATGGATAGATAAAAAATTTCCCTCTACACACCCATGGGGGTTTTTGATATTTTTATTTTTTGGTATAGTGGCGGGGTTCGAAAATATGTATAAAGGATATAAAAGATTTAAAAATAATGAGCATAACAACAAAAAAACTTGAAATAACCTTTGTGATAGTGTATATTTTCACAGCGTTGGTATGTTGTCTTGTATGCGGAATGAGGTATCTACTTGCGAGTTTTTTTGGTGCATTAGTAAGTGTAGCCGATTGGTTTTTAATTAAAATTATGGCTTATAGATGGGTTAGAAAGACAAAGTTTTCTTTCTTTCAGAACGTTATCAGATATGCCGTTGTTGGTTTGGTAATATTCGCTCTATTTTTATCAGGATTAAATCCGTTGGGCATTATAGCCGGTTTATCTGTTGTGCCTGTATCTATAGCTGTATTGGGTGTGTTTGTTTATTTTAAAAAAGATATTGTATCGTAATTGGAGGATTGTAGATGGAAGCCCCAACATTTTTGGATTTTATAATTCATACTACCGGGTTGCCCGGTTATATTGTATTTACATGGTTTGTCATGTCCGTAATAGTGCTGTTCGCTCTGTTTGCAAGATTGACTTTAAAGGTTATGCCTTCGGGTTTTCAGAACGTTGTTGAAGCTATTGTGGAGGGTATTTACGGTTTTGTCGAGGATATATTGGGTGAAAAAGAAACGAAAAAACATTTTAAATTAATAGCAACGCTTGGTATATTCATTTTCTTTGCTAATATAACGGAGTTAATACCATATTTCACGCCGCCGACATCCAGTTGGAACACAACTATAGCGATGGCTATTTTGGTGTTTGTGTACTATCAGTTTCTTGGCATTAAAACTCATGGATTTCGGTATGTAAAACAATTTATGGGTCCTGTATGGTGGCTTGTGCCGTTAATGCTGCCCGTAGAGATTATAGGCCATTTTGCAAGAATATTATCGCTGTCCGTCAGGTTGTTCGGCAATATCGGTGGCGATGATCTGCTGCTTGCAATAATGTTTTTTTTGGCTCCATGGTTAATTCCTTTGCCGATTATGGCTTTAGTGCTTTTGTCCGCTGTGCTGCAGGCCTTTATTTTTGCCCTTTTGAGTACTCTTTATATATCGGCTGCTGTAAGCCATGAGGCTTAAATAAGAAGATTACTGTATTTTTGAGATATTTTGTGAGGAGGTTTGTTATGAGTGGTAAAGTTTGGCTGATGGTGTTGTTTGCTATGGTTGTTTCTATTCCTGTATTTGCAGGTGATGCACAGACAGCTGCTACAGCAGGAGAGATTGTGTTGAAGAAATACTATATGTTTGTTGCTATGGGGGCTGCAATAGGCCTTGGATTGGCAGCAGGCGGAGGAGGAATAGGCCAGGGGCATGCGGTTAATGGAACCGTGCTTGGAACAGCGAGAAACCCTGGTTTATCCGGAAAATTGCTGACCATTATGATGATCGGTTTGGCTATGATCGAGTCTTTGGTTATATACATGCTTGTTATAGTTCTAATTGTTCTCTACACAAATCCGTTTCACGTCTAACACAGATGAAAGAGGGCTAATTAGCCCTCTTTATCAACTAAACAGCTGCATTTATTATTGGCACAATGCCACCCGTCTTTCTTTTTTATCAATAACGTATATCCGCATTCGGGACATTCGCCGTTTTTCAGTTGTCCTTTAATTGTGAATTTGCATTGAGGATAGTTTGAACATCCGTAAAATTTCCCCCTTTTTGATGAGAATTCTATTAAATCACCGCCGCATTCAGGACACTTCAGCCCTGTCGGGTAAGGTTTTGTATTTTTACATTTCGGATAGTTCGAACAAGCCAAAAATTTACTGCCCTTCTTTGAGTATTTTATAACCATTGGAGCACCACATTTGTCGCATATAATATCTGTTTTTTCCTCATCAAGTGCTTTTGTATTTTTACATTTCGGATAGTTGGAACAAGCCAAAAATCTTCCAAAACGCCCCTCTCTTATAACCATTGGAGCACCACATTTGTCGCATACAATATCTGTTTTTTCTGGCTCGGGCTTTATTTTTTCCATATTTTTATATGCATCATCCAGCAACTTTTTAAAGGTTTCGTAAAATTTATTTAGAAGTTCTACTTCATCCATTTTATTATGTGCTATTTTGTCTAAGCCGTTCTCCATTTGAGCTGTAAATTTAACATTAATAATCTCGGAGAAAAACTTATTCAACATATCGCTTGTTATGATACCTATCTCTTCAGGGTAGAACTTTTTATCTTTTAAGGTTACATAACCCCTTGATATTATTGTGTCTATTATTGCTGCATAGGTGGATGGACGCCCAATATCGTATGATTCCAGTGTTTTTATCAGGCTGCCTTCGTTAAATCTGGGGGGTGGTTCCGTAAAATGCTGTTTGGGTATAATATCGGTGAGTTCAGCATTAGCGCCATTTTTTATATTGGGGATTCTATCATTTTTATTTTTGGAGTAGTCCCATACTCTTAGATACCCATCAAAAATAAGCTCGCTGTAGCTTGCTTTAGCCTTAAATCTGTCTGAAGAAAAAATGATAGAGCGTGTATTATATTTCGCAGGGGACATTTGACTTGCCATGAAACGTTTCCAAATTAGCGTATATAATTTTAATTCATCATTTGTAAGATATTTCTTAACCATATCTGGCAGTCTGCCGGGGTCTGTGGGCCTTATAGCTTCATGAGCTTCCTGAGCAGTCTTTGATTTTGTTTTATATACATTAGGTTTAGGCGGAAGATAGTCATTACCAAAAAGCCTATTTAATAAGTCATATGCGGCATTTTGAGCATCTTTGGATATATTGAACGAATCTGTTCTCATATATGTAATGAGACCAATCCTCGTTTTTTCTATGTCTATACCTTCATATAGTTTTTGTGCTATAGACATTGTTTTTTTCGGTGAAAATCCAAGCAGTGATGAAGCACTCATTTGAAGGGTGCTTGTGATAAACGGTGGCTCCGCTCTCTTTAAACTTTTTCTGTTGTTTATGGATTCTATAACAAAATGTTCGTTTTTTATCTCTTTTATTATGCTATCCGCAGATTTTTTATCCTTTATAGAAAATTTACCGAGTGCTTTATTGTCTATGTGAGTTAATGTGGCTTCTATCTCATTTAAGAATGTTAGATGTATTGTCCAATATTCCTGGGGGATAAATTTTTCGATTTCTCTTTCCCTGTCAACGATAAGTTTTAGTGCAACCGACTGAACACGTCCTGCTGATAATCCCCTTCTAATTTTTTTGGACAGCAGCGGAGATAGTTTGTATCCGACTATTCTATCCAATATTCTGCGTGCTTCCTGTGAATTTACCATATAAAGATCTATGGTTCTTGGGTTTTTTATGGCATTTAATATAGCTGTTTTTGTAATTTCATGAAATACTATTCTCTTTACGCTATCCGGTTTTAATTTAATAGTTTGGATTATATGCCAGCCTATCGCCTCCCCCTCCCTGTCTTCATCAGTTGCTATATAAATGTCTTCGGCATTTTTGGATAGCTTTTTTAGGTTATTTACTACAGGTTTTTTCTCTTTTGCCACCACATATTTGGGCTTGAAACTGTTTTCTAAATCTACGCCAAATGAACTTTTTGGTAGATCCCTTATGTGCCCATACGATGCCGCGACGATATAG
>CAJXLZ010000084.1 GCA_913056505.1 uncultured Desulfurellaceae bacterium | reverse complement strand
GATGTATTTCATTAGCTATTCTTCTAGTTTTATTAGTAGCCATATCAGGACCAAACAATTCTTTATGCTTTTTATCCTTAACACCTATGCTAAATGCTTGATCTGCACCTTCCTCCATAATGGAGCCATTTTTATTTTTTCTTTATATTCATCCATAATTTTTCTTACTACCTTAACCAAAAAATTATGGGAATCATTTCTTTTATGATTCCCATAGAAAAAATTTACACTAAACTTTAAATTGACCTATCGTAGTATCAAGCTCTTTTGTACTATCGCCCAAATTAATCGCCATAGAGGCAACGCCTTCGACAACCTTAGCATTTTCTTTTGATGCTTCGTTGATATCTTTTATCTGCATTTCAATCTCTGCAAATGTGCTGGATAACTCCTCTGTTGCCGCAGATGTAGTATTGATTTCATTTATCACTCTATCCACTTTACCGGACAGTTCTTTTAATATGTCTCTATCTTTTTGTTCAAATTCTGCCTCTTCCAAGGTGTTATTCTTTATTATATCGGTTATATCTACTGCTTTTTTTGTATTAGCCTGCATTGCGTGAACCATCTCTGCTATCTCCTGAGTCGCATTCTGTGTCTTTTCCGCAAGCTTTCTCACTTCATCGGCAACAACAGCAAAGCCACGCCCTGCATTACCGGCACGTGCAGCCTCTATTGCAGCATTAAGGGCCAGTAGGTTCGTTTGATCCGTTATTTCGGAGATTACATTGACTATCCCGCCTATCTGCTTAGATGATTCACTTACCACGCTTATCTTAGATACCGCATCTTCGATGTTGCTCACCGTAGTTTGCATACGTTTTGCCCTTTCTTCTATGGCAGAAAGTGAAGCATCCATAGATTGACTCATATCTTCCGCATTGTTGCTTATATTTTCTGTTGATTGAGCAACACCGGATAGTGCTTGATTTGCATCATTTACAGCATTTGTTACCTCGTCCATTGTTTGTGTTTGCTCCTCTACCGTAGATGACATCTCTTCAGCAGATGTGGCAAGTGTGGCTGTATTTTCAGCAAGATCTTTACCTAAACCTTGGGTTTTTCCTATTATAGTCTGCAGATAGTCTAAAAACTTATTGATATCGTTTGCCAACTCTCCAAATTCGTCCTTTGTCTCAACGGGAAGTCTAACTGTTAGATCTCCGTTTCCGGTACTGAGCTGTTTTATATGATTGGATAGCTTTTTCAACGGGGCAATCAATTTATTAGATACAACTGCACCTAATATAAACACAATTATCAAAATAGCAAGTGCAATAATTATCGAAACAATTATAGAGCTGTATATTTTATGCAAAAAATTTTGTCTTTTCATTGCAACCTGTCTGTCTATGTCATCTATGTAAACGCCTGTTCCGATTATCCATCCCAAACCCTTAAGTTTGGAAACGTATGTAAGCTTGGGAGAAACGCCAAATCCCGGTTTTTCCCACCAGTATTGAACATATCCCGATCCATATCTATTTGTCACTTTTATCATATCCTGAAACAGATAATTACCCTTTTTGTCATGAAAATTATATAAATTTTTGCCATTAACAGAGGGTTTTGCAGGATCCGAAATCATAAAAGCCTTAGAATCAATAATAAAGTAGTATCCCTTTTTATTGTCATATCTCAAATCCTTTGATAATGAAACAGTATAACTCTCCAATTCCGCTTTTGTTATCTTACCCTCTTTGTAAGCAACATAATGCAGATTATAGGCATAAACAAGATTATCTATTAACGATTTTAATTGATGTTTTCTCTCCTGTATAAGCAGGTTTCTTGTATTGTTTATCTCACTATGATAATAGTTCGAATACCAAAAACCTGCATAAACCGAAAAAAACAGCATAAATAGAATCACCGATCCCAAACCGTACGAAATCAACTTTGTTCTGAATTTCATAAAATTCCCTCCTTCAAAATTATTAAAAATAATTAACACAAAAACTAAAATTAGTCAATTTTTTATCCTTTCGAATGGGCAATCATTCCGCACTGTCTTCTTGTCACCCTGTGCTTGACACGGAATCTTGACTATGGAACTCTGAATTCTAATGTCTGTCATTCCGTGCTTGACACGGAATCTAAAGTCTGGATTCCCGCGTTCGCGGGAATGACACTATAAATAAAGGAAATGACAGCAAAATAATGGAATGACAAAGGATTTAACATTTGCTATTATTATTCATAGCTCAACATTCATGATTATTTTTTTGCTCACTTGACATACTTAACATAAAAGAGTAATTTTTTCTACTTAGAGAAAAAAGGAAATTTGGAGGAGTGTATGAATCTTGCCATTATAGGCACAGGATATGTAGGCTTAGTGACGGGAACATGTTTTGCAGAGTTTGGTAACAATGTTACCTGTGTTGATATAGATGATCAGAAAATAGAAGATCTAAATAGAGGCATTGTGCCCATATACGAGCCAGGCTTAAAAAGAATGATAGAGAAAAATTTGAATAAGACCCTATTTTTTACCACATCTTTTAGGGATGCTATAAATAGCAGTAGCATCGTATTTATCGCAGTAGGAACACCTCAGGGCAAAGATGGCAATGCAGACCTGCAATATGTGCTAAAGGTTGCTCAAGATATAGGAAAAAATATGGACCATTCCCTGCTTATAGTTGATAAATCAACAGTGCCTGTGGGTACGGCAGATAAAGTAAAAAAAGTGATTCAGGACGAATTGAACTTAAGGAAAATAGATATTGAATTTAATGTTGTGAGCAATCCTGAATTTTTAAAAGAGGGGGATGCAGTTAACGATTTTATGAAGCCTGATAGGGTGATTGTGGGCGCAGATAATAAAAAAAGCTTGGAAGTTATGAAGGAACTTTACAGACCATTTACTATGAACCATGAGAGATTTATAGAAATGGATGTTAAAAGCGCAGAGCTAACCAAATATGCTGCAAATGCTATGCTTGCAACGAAAATATCCTTCATTAACGAACTTGCCAATATTGCAGAAAAGGTTGGTGCAGATATAAATAAAATCAGAATAGGCATAGGAAGCGACAGAAGGATTGGATATGATTTTATCTATCCGGGAATAGGATGGGGTGGATCATGCTTTCCCAAAGATGTTAAGGCTTTAGAAAAAATAGCTATCAATGCGAACATAAAACCAAAGATTATATCTGCCGTTAATGATGTAAATAATTCACAAAAATTGCGGCTTGTTCAAAAAATTGTGGATCGTTTCGGAAATAGAGATGGTCAAAAACCATTGGACGGCTTAATTTTTGCCATTTGGGGCTTATCTTTTAAACCGGAGACAGATGATATGCGTGAGGCACCATCTGTTGTTACAATAAAAAAGTTAACGCAACTCGGCGCCAATATCAATGCCTACGATCCACAGGCAATGGATAATGCCAAAAACCATTACTTAAAAGATGTCAAGGTTCAGTATTCGCAAAATAAGTACGATTGTCTAAATGGTGCAGATGCAATGCTACTTATAACAGAATGGAAAGAATTTAGAAGTCCTGACTTTTACGAGATAAAGCAAAGGCTGAAAAATCCCATTATTTTTGACGGCAGAAATCAGTACAACAAAGATAGATTAAAAAATTTAGGCTTTGAATACTACCAAATAGGCGTAGCAGATAACCTATAAAGGTTCCTTTAGTGCGCCGTTTAGCCCAAGCAAATACATAATAAATATAATCACCTCTGCATCACCCACGTTGTGTTCAAAAAACCCGCCTATCAAAAAAGCAACAAAGGATAGCGTCAAGCCAATTTCAATAGAAAGTGAAAAATCATCATCTGATTTATTAATAAATTCTATATTTTCTTTTATCACATAAAACCACATATACAGCCAAATAATCAAGCCCACTATGCCCCATTTTATAAGTATCTGCAGGTATTCATTATGCAGAGCGCTAAACATATGTGATGCTATATTTTTATCACCGAACGTTTCTTTTATGCTTTTTGTAAGGTATGGCTTCATAGCATTATGAACATTCCCACTGCCGTAGCCTATTAACTTTCTTGCTATACCTTCATCTTTGAATTTATCCAATGCAGCCCTCCACATAGCTATTCTATCCATAGCACTTTCATCTTTATGGAAATAGACAATAGAGTTTGCTCTCATCTGTATGGGTTTTATAGAAAAATAGGACAGGGTTAATATAGCAACAATAGATAGTGTAATAATCAATGATATCTTTTTTCTGTATATAAACGGCAAAACAAGCATAGCAGACAAAAATCCGAGCCAATAGCATCTCTCTGCCAATATTAAAACTGATGCAAATGATGACATAAACGCTAATAGGTACAATATTTTCGCTCTTGCGCTCTCCTTAGAAAATATTAGCAATGATAAAAATAGTAGAGCAGACGGTGCCATCACACCTGCTGTGGTAAGTGCGTTACCAAAAAATCCGCTACTGTGCAGCATTATACTATGGTAGAAATGTAGATGATGTATATGCTTAAACATATCGTTGGGTCTTATATGAAAGAATCCCTGAAAAAAAACACCGAAGGATGATATAATAGCAAATAATGCAAGTATATTTAAAACCACCCTAATATATTTTCGCCCTACCCTTGAGACAATAAAATAGGGAAGAAAATGCCATATGTAGTGCGCATTTTTTAAACTATATACAAACATTCCCGAGAATAGAGATGAGATAAAACCTGTTAAAGAAACAAAAAGTAGCCTCAAATCAAGTTTGCGAATGTGAAACTCGCCCTTTGCTATAAACCATATCAATCCTATTAAACCAATAGCTATCGCAAAATGATCCAAGGCTATTGAAAGACCAACAGAAATGCTCAAAAGAACAGCAGAAATAAAGAGCAGCTTATTATAAATCATTCTTACTCCCTGAGAACTATATTAATCAGGCTAAATTAACATAAATTTACATCTATGGCAAATGGTATATGGTGTTGTTTATTGGATAGTAATCAGTTATAATTAAAATAGTATGAAAAACATTTATCTCTACATACATATACCGTATTGTTATAGAAAATGCCCATACTGTAGCTTTATATCCTATGATAACAAACTAAGCTCAAAAAACGCCTATATAGAAGCATTAAAAAAAGAG
>CAJXLZ010000083.1 GCA_913056505.1 uncultured Desulfurellaceae bacterium | reverse complement strand
GCTTGTAGCCAATCGCGGCGAAATTGCTATAAGAGTATTTAGAGCAGCTACAGAATTAGGCATAGAAACAATAGGAATTTATTCATATGAGGACAGATATTCCCTCCATAGATATAAATCGGACGAGTCATATCTTATAGGTAAAGGTAAAGATCCCATTCAGGCTTATCTATCTATGGATGAGATCATTGACCTAGCCATAAAGAAACATATAGATGCAATACATCCGGGATATGGTTTCTTATCTGAGAATGCGGAATTTGCGAGGAAATGTGAAGCCAACGGTATAATTTTTATAGGTCCGGAATATAATGTAATGGAAGCATTTGGCGATAAGATGCGTTCAAAAGAATTGGCAGAAGAATCAGGTATACCTGTAATACCCGGCAGTAGAGGTAATATAAACTCTTTTGAGGAGCTTAAGTCGTTTACAGACGATTTTTCTTTTCCCATAATAGTTAAAGCCACTAAAGGTGGTGGTGGAAGGGGTATGAGGATTGTTAATTCTAAAGATGAGCTTGAAACAGCCTATAATATGGCAAAATCCGAGGCGTTAAAGTCTTTTGGAAATGACGATATAATTGCAGAGAAGGTTATAGAAAATCCAAAGCATATAGAGATTCAAATATTAGCGGATAAATTCGGTAATGTTGTCCATCTATTTGAAAGAGATTGTTCTATCCAGAGAAGACATCAAAAAATGATAGAGATAGCGCCGTCAATCAATATGCCGGACAAACTGCTTAATGCTATGTATAAAGATGCCATTAAGTTTGCAAAATATACTCATTTAACCAATGCTGCTACTTTTGAATTTTTAGTAGATGAAAACAAGGAACACTACTATTTTTTGGAAGTTAATCCGAGACTGCAGGTTGAGCATACGATAACAGAATTGATAACGGGAATAGATATAGTGCAGGCACAGATTAGAATTGCGCAAAATGAGAAATTAATGGATATCGTAGGCACACAGGAAAATATAATGAAAAGAGGATTTGCTATACAGTGCAGAATTACAACGGAAGATCCTCAAAATGATTTTTTACCACATGCCGGCAGAATTGACGCATATCGTTCTCCGGTGGGATTCGGCATAAGACTTGATGCCGGCAGCGCATACACAGGAGCAATTATAAGCCCGTATTATGACTCTCTTTTAGTAAAAATATCATCATTCGGCTTGAAGTTTGAAGAAGCAGCAAAGAAAATGAACAGGGCATTAAGGGAATTTAGGGTAAGAGGCGTCAAAACAAATATAAAATTTTTAGAGAATGTTATGATAAATCCGGATTTTATCAGCTGCAATTTTAATGTTAATTTTTTAGATACGCATCCAGAACTCTTCGAATTTAAAAAATCTAAAGACAGGGCAACAAAAATTGTGAAATTTTTGGGCAACAATGTTGTAAATCACCCCTACGGCGAATTACCTGCAAATAAGGTGCTGCCTTCTGTTGAGGAGCCTATTGTTAATTTTGATGAGAGGATTCCTGAAGGGTCGAGGGATATATTTGCAAGAAGGGGATTGGAAGGAGTGATTAACTGGATTAAATCATCAAAAGAGGTGCTATTCTGCGATACAACGTTCAGAGATGCCCATCAATCGTTGCTTGCTACACGTGTAAGAATGAAAGATATGTTGGATATAGCGGATTATGTTGCACGCTATGAGAATAAGCTGTTTTCTATTGAGATGTGGGGCGGTGCAACCTTTGATGTGGCTTATCGCTTTTTAAAGGAAGATCCTTGGGTTAGAGTAGAACGGTTGAAAGAGAAAATTCCCAATATACTGTTTCAGATGCTACTTAGAGGTTCCAATGCAGTGGGATATACTAACTATCCTGATAATGTTGTTAGGTCTTTTATTCTTGAGGCTGCTAATGCCGGAATAGATGTGTTTAGAATATTCGATTGCTTAAACTGGACAGAACAGATGAAGATTCCTATGGAAGAGGTTAAAAAATTAGGCAAAGTATGTGAGCCCGCCATATGTTATACCGGTAACATATTGGATGAAAAGAGCGATAAATATACCCTTAATTACTACGTCAATCTTGCAAAAGAACTTGAAAAAATGGGTGCTGACATTATTGCCATCAAAGATATGGCGGGTCTGGTCAAACCTTACGCATCCAAGAAGTTATTTAAGGCTCTAAAAGAAGAAATTGGTGTTCCCATACACTTTCATACACACGATACGAGTGGAAATGGCGAGGCTGCTGTTTTATGTGCAGTAGAGTCTGGCGTTGATATAGTCGATGTTGCCATAAGCTCAATGAGCGGATTAACATCACAGCCGTCTATGAATTCAATCATAGCCGCATTAAATAATACGGATAAGGCATCAAGTATGGACAGGAGCAAACTTGAAACGATTGCTAACTATTGGGAGAAGGTAAGGGAATATTATTTTATGTTTGAAAGCGGATTAAAAGGGCCGACGGCTGAGGTATATGATCATGAGATACCGGGCGGACAGTACAGCAATTTAAAGCCGCAGGTTGCAAGTATGGGGTTGCTTGATAGATGGGAAGATATTAAAAAGATGTATGCCGATGTGAACAGGGCACTTGGGAATATAATAAAAGTTACGCCGTCATCAAAGGTTGTGGGGGATTTGGCGTTATTTTTGGTTAGAAACAATTTGAGTGTTGAGGATTTTAAGCGTGATGCAGATAAACTGTCATTGCCACAAAGTGTAATTGATTATTTCAAAGGTTATCTGGGGCAGCCTTACGGCGGATTTGATGAGACATTAAGAAAAAAGGTTTTAAAGGATGAAGAACCTATAAATGTAAGACCAGGGGAATTGTTAAAGGAATTTGATTTTGATAAAGCAAAGGAAGACTTAAAAGATATATGCAATGGCGACATTAAACAGCGCGACCTCGTTTCTTACGCACTTTACGACAAGGTATTCAAAGACTACCAGCTATTTATTAAAGAATATGGCGATGTGTCCATACTTCCGACAAAGGACTTTTTCTTTCCGCTTAAGCGGGGTGAAGAAACGGTTGTGGATATAGAAGATGGGAAAACACTCTTTGTTAAATTTATATCAGCAGGTAATGTTAACGACAAAGGCTTTAGGAGATTAACCTTTACTGTAAACGGCGAGACGCGTTTTGTTGATATAAAGGATGAAACTGCTGCCAAAAGTATTATTCAGAATGAAAAGGGCGATAAAACCAATCCCAAACATATTATTGCTACGATGCCGGGTTCAATTGTAAAAATACAAGTAAGCGAAAAAGAGGTGGTTAAGAAAAATCAGGTTGTCGCAATAACGGAAGCTATGAAAATGGAAACAAAGATAGTGACTATAACCAATGGCAAGGTAAAAAGAATCCTTCTAAAGGAGGGCGATGCAATTGAAGATGGAGATTTGATTATGGAGCTTGAATAAGGGTTCAGGGATATACTTTTAAATCACATCTTTGCCTGTTGTGGATGGAATAACCCTTACAAGTTTTATACCACGAAGCCGTGAAAATTCCTTTGAAAATTCTTGGATATGTTTTACTTTACCTCGTATTGCGATGATTTACATACAATTTAGTTTGCTTACATGTATATGAGAAGAAAAGATTACTTCATTCAGATAATTATGCTGTATATCCACGATTTTGTCCGTAAGGGATGGTATTTCATGATTATAAATAATGATTACAACAGCAGTAATTACCCCTTCCTCCTTTTTCCATGCCTCTTCCAAAATTGCATTCCTCATCAATCCCTTAATGCTTTAGAACGCTTTACATAACCCTTTCTCCTCATAAATTCTTCGAATGCATCAAATAATTTTTTCCTCACAGAAACACCGAAGCGTACAACCTTGCTATCTTCCATTTACTTTACCCTCCAATGTATTTTTGCAATGTCTCTTTGCTGAGAGAGTACATACTTTTCTCCATTATATACAGAATTTTCCTTTACAAAATTTTCTACCTTTTTCTTTAAACCGTCTCCAAGCTTATAGAACTCAGTTATCTTCTTTACCGCATCTTCCATACTGTTGTATTCACTCTTCCATACATTGTGCCTTACCTCAAAATCTGGCTCTATCCCCATTTCTTTAAGTAGATTATAAATAATTTCTGCACTTGGTGGTATATCT
Source organism: uncultured Desulfurellaceae bacterium (assembly GCA_913056505.1). Lineage (GTDB taxonomy): Bacteria > Campylobacterota_A > Desulfurellia > Desulfurellales > Hippeaceae > CAJXLZ01. The sequence goes on along the minus strand of CAJXLZ010000083.1, from coordinate 1,121 downwards.
TTTATATGCTCTCCATATACAATTTCTGCAAGGCGTTTGTCCAGCCATTCTCCTTTTTCTGCAAATGTAAATATGAAAACATCTCTTTTTGTTAAATTATTTATTTTTGTAAGTACCTTTTTAATATCATAGACACCTAAAGAATTATAACTTATTGAAACATCTACCTTTTCTATCTTATTTATATCAAATGTTTCAAAATTAGCGTTTATCAAACTTATATTCTTTAGTCCTTCTTTTTCTGATTCTCTTTTTGCAAATTTCAACATCTCTTTTGAAACATCTATACCATAGACAGTTTTCACTCTTTTTGCGATAGGTATTGTAAATCTTCCCGTACCGCAGCCAATATCAAGTACGACATCCGTTCGTTTCAAATTGAGTTCTTCCACTTGCTTTTCTGATGAGCTTCTGTTTTTAGAAAGCCTGTGGAATCTTTTTGCTGCATTTTTATCCCAGTAATTTGCAATATCACCTTTATTTATCCACATAGGGTATTTTTTATCTTTCCAAATTTTGTTCCAATTAGTCATAATCTTACAAACGAGTGAGCCCTATCAAAATCTGTTTCACAAATAGGTTCTACAAATATATGCCCCTTAATCTTTTCTATGCTAACGGGTATTTCATATACTGATTCAATATTCTCAGGAGTGATTATTTCCATTCCCCCAGATGCAAATATCTTTCCATTTTTCATAAGTACAAATTTATCAGAAAATTTCAAAGCAAGATTCATATCATGCATTACAACAACAGATGCAATGTTATGAACTTTTGAGACTTTTTTTATAATGCTCATCACTTCAAACTGATTTTTAATATCTAAACTACTTGTTGGCTCATCCAAAAGCATTACATCAGGCTGTTGTACAAGTGCTCTTGCAATAACAACTTTTTGAAATTCACCGCCGCTAAGTTCAGTAATATACCTTAGAGAGCTTTTCAAGATCCAATCTCTTCAAAATATTATTTGTTATTTTAATATCCTTTTTAGTAACATCCCATTTATATATGGCTTCCTTCCTAAAAGTACTGCATCAAAAACTGTAATAAATGGTGTTTCAGAACGCTGAGGAACATAACTTATCTCGCGTGCGATTTCTGTTCTACTCATTTTC
>CAJXLZ010000082.1 GCA_913056505.1 uncultured Desulfurellaceae bacterium | reverse complement strand
TGCCCGTTTAATTTTACACCTTCCCATATTAATATCTTTTTTTTCAAGTCAGACCCATATTTATATCCGCCCAAAAAGTGCTTACCAACAACCCTATGACAAGGTACAACAAAAATGAATTTATTAGCATTCAATATTTTGCCGACGGCTCTTGCATATTTTTTGTTACGGTACAAAGACAGAGCTACATCAGAATAGGTTATAATTTGTCCCCTTTGGCTGTTCTTTAAAAAATCGTGTATACTTTTCTGATTGTCGTTATATGAAGATATATTTAAAAGTGTGTAATCAAACAGTGCAACATTCTTCGTTTCAAAAACATTCAACATTACGGATTTTATATAGGATGACAACAAAGATCCCTTTTTAACATCAGAAAATGTTACAGCATCTATTAAAGCATCGTTTATCTCAAATATAAGAAATTTATCAAACGGCGTCTCTAAATATTCACTGCTCAATTACTATCTTTATGTGATAAATAGATGTAACCACATCCTCTTGAATTCTATCTATTAAACTTTCAAATTCTTCAAAAGATGCTTTTTTATATTCCACAAGCGGATCTCTTTGGCCATATCCTCTTAATCCCACGGCATCACGCAGATAATCCAAATTTTTCAGGTGTTCTCTCCACAGCGTATCTACCACCTGCAGCATAATACCTTTTTCCAACTTTCTCATTTCATCTGGAGTAATGAGTTCTTCCTTTGCATTATATATATCAATAAGCTGTTTTTTCATATCTTCTATAACCTTTGCTCTCGTGTGTTCTTTCGCTATTTCTGCAGTATCCAGCTTAAATTCATGATCAAAAATACGCTTTGTTTGTTTATTAAAACCTTTAATATCCCAGTTCGATGGATCTATTTTGTCAGGCAGGAATCTATCTGCGATACTCAAGATTAAATATTCAACATAATTCAAAATATCATCTTTTAAGTTTTTGCCCTCAAGTATATCTCTTCTTTGCGAGTAGATAACATTTCTCTGCTTATTCATAACATCATCATACTCCAATAGATTCTTCCTCATATCAAAATTGTAGGCCTCGACCTTCTTTTGAGCATTTTCAACAGCTTTTGTAATCATCTTATTTTCTATAGCCTCGCCCTCTTTAATACCTAACCTACTCATTAACAGTTGTATCTTATCCGAACCGAATATACGCAGCAGATCATCTTCTAACGATAAATAAAAACGCGATTCACCAGGATCTCCCTGCCTTCCCGATCTACCACGCAACTGATTATCTATTCTCCTTGATTCATGCCTTTCTGTTCCAAGTATAAACAATCCGCCCAATTTTCTTGTTTCGTCGGATAGTTTTATATCGACGCCTCTGCCTGCCATATTTGTAGCTATGGTAACAGCTCCTATATTACCAGCATCAGCTATAATCTGCGCTTCTTTTTCATGATATTTGGCATTCAGCACACTATGGGGAATTCTTTCTTTTATGAGCATTTTATGCAGATGTTCCGATTTCTCCACACTTGTTGTGCCAACCAATACAGGTTGCCCTTTGTTATGCCTTCTCTTTATTTCACTTACGATAGCATTAACCTTTTCTTTATAAGATTTATATATCAGATCATTCCTATCAATCCTTATTATGGGTTGATTAGTAGGTATAACAACAACATCTAAGTTATATATTTCCTTAAATTCTTTGGCTTCTGTATCGGCGGTTCCCGTCATGCCGGCAAGTTTCTTATACATCCTGAAATAATTTTGAAATGTTATTGTAGCGAGTGTTTGAGACTCTTTTTGTATTCGCAGATGTTCCTTTGCCTCAATTGCCTGATGCAGGCCATCTGAATATCTCCTATCCGGCATAAGCCTACCCGTGAACTCATCAACTATAATAGCTTTGCCACCTTTCACTATATAATCTTTATCTTTTATATACATTTTGTGCGCCCGTAGTGATTGGTTTAGCATATGAAGAATATCCATATTTTTAACGTCGTATAGATTTTCAATCTTGAGATATTTTTGCAACTTCTCAACGCCGGCATCTGTGAAAGTGGCATTCTTGGTCTTCTCATCAATCTCGTAATCCCCTTCTGATAAATTCTTAATAGCCTTATCTACTTTGTAATAGACAGAACTCGGTTGATCAACAGCACCCGATATAATAAGCGGTGTTCTTGATTCATCTATCAAAATAGAATCAACCTCATCGACAATGGCATAATTAAAATCTCTCTGTACATATTCATCCAAAGAATAATTCATATTGTCGCGTAGATAATCAAAACCAAACTCGCTATTTGTACCGTACGTTATATCGGCATCATAAGCCTCTTTTCTCGAGCATGGCTCAATTTTGGTGGTAAACTTCTTCTCATCATCCCACTCAACAAGGAAAGACTTGTTTTGTTGCTGTATAACACCTACACTAAATCCTAAAAATTTATATATGGGAGCCATCCACAAGGCATCCCTTTTTGCAAGATAATCATTAACCGTCACAAGATGAACCCCTTTGCAAGATATTGCATTTAAAACAATGGGTAAGGTAGCAACCAGTGTTTTACCTTCGCCGGTTTTCATCTCTGCAATCATTCCTTTATGCAGCACATACCCGCCTATAAGCTGAACATCAAAATGCCTCATATTTAAAACTCTTTTTGAAGTTTCTCTTGTTATAGCAAAAGATTCTTCAAGTAGATCATCCAGAGTCTCACCATTTGAATATCTGCTTCTAATATTGTCCATAGCCTTTTTTAACTCTGTATTGCTAAGTTTGGAAATTTTGTCTTCCAAACTGTTTATTTTTTTGATATGAGGTTCTATCGACTTCAACGTTCTTTCATTCTGCGTTCCAAAAACCTTCTTCAACAATCCGTTTATCATACAATCTCCCTTTACTTGTTATTACAATATCACACACTTCTCTTGTCACTCCGCACTATCCCTTTGTCATTCCGCCCCGTGTTAAGCACGGGGTGACATTACTTAATACGGAATCCAAAGCCTAATAAAATATAAACTCCCAATATTTACAAATGTATTTATTTAATTGCACCTGCTGGAGCTTTGCTTAAAGCATATGGAATATCACTATCTGAAAATTCCATACCCAACCCTGCATAAAGTGATCTGCTTCTACTGTTTAAGATTTCATTGACACCGCCAAATAGGGCAAAATGCCTCAAGAATCTATACTCTATCTCTGCTTTTAACTGCGGATGAGTATCCCTTATGTCATTCTCATGGTCAAAATCAAAAAACCTTGCACCTAATCTCACATTATTAAATGCCTCAGGATAATAATCCAAACCAACACCAAATGTAGACTCTATGGCGCCGCCGAGCAAAGTAAAATTGTAGTAACGCTTGCCCATCAGAGCCGTTAGCCTGACCCTATCGGAATTGTTGCCACTTGGATCCGAATCATACTTATAATCCTTTTCATTAACAGCCATAATTCTATAAAATCTATCCGGAGCTGTATAAATGTCTACACCCGCATACTCCTTGTTATCATTATGTCTAAATTGATATTCACTTTTAAGCCTTACATTAAATTGAGTTCTATTTAACTGCTCAAGATAATTATTAATAGATACCAGTGTCTCATCTAATTTATCATACACACTTTCATCGTTGACCAGTTTTCCCAATGTTCCTTTTCCAGCATTAATCTTATGAGTTATCTGCTTGGCATCTTTAGAAGCAATATCTATATTATTATAAAAATCATCATCGTTTACCAACTTCCCCAAATTGCCTTCGCCATTTCTAATCTTATTTGTCAAAAAATAAAGATTGTCCATTGATCTGTTAAATTTATTGAACGCGGCCTCAGCCTCTGCAATAGATTCTCTTATTGCCTTTCTGTTTTCATCTAATATCTCATTTAAGTTGTTGCTAATCTTATTAAAGTTGTTTAAAATCTCGTTCAAATTCTCCCTATTCCTTTCATTAAATACACTGTTCACATTTCTTATTAACTCATTAACACCTATGGAAGACTGAGTATTTGCCAGAGTATCGCCATCTTTCAAATAGGCTTCGGAGTGCCCTATTTTAATGTCCAGAAATTTTTCGCCCAGCAGTCCGTTGCTAGATATTAATATCGAAGAATCGACGGGTATCTTATATTGCTTATAAATGCTCATACCTACGACAGCCTTCCCCTTTTTTAAACCTATGGACTTCACAAATCCCACATTAACACCTGCTACATTAACCTTTGCATTCTTTTCTATGCCTGAAATATTGTTAAAATCAGCATAGATAGTATAAGCTGGTTTCTTGCCCAAAGAAATCGTTTTAAATTTCACACTCATCCATCCAAGTAGCACAAGTGCTATGATAACAAAAACACCTACTATAGCCTCAATTTTTTTATCTTTCATAATTTTTCTCCCATTGATAAGCTTTTAAAAAATCCACTACAAGTTTATTGTCTGAATTCAAAAAAGAATCCCTATCCTCAAAGGTAATAATTTTGCCTTCGTAAAGTACACCTATAGTATCTGCAATATTTAAAGTCAGATTTAAATCATGGCTTATAACAAAACATGTTGTAGAAAATTTTCTCTGCATATCTTTTATTAAAATACCTATAGATCTCGACATTATCGGGTCAAGCCCTGTAGTAGGTTCATCAAAAAAAACAATATCTGGTTTTGTAATAATTGCCCTTGCAAGACCTACGCGCTTCCTCATACCGCCCGATAGTTCAGACGGCATCTTTTCTTCAACACTTTCTAATCCTACAATGCCTAAAGCGTTTTTTACAACATTCTTTATATCTTTCTTCTTAGCCATCTTATGCTCTATCACAGGAAAAGCAACATTATAGAAAACATTTTGCGAATCAAAGAGGGCTGCATCCTGAAACAGTACTCCGAATTTCATCCTTATCTTACGCAGATCTTTCTCTCTCATATTGGCAATATCTTTGCCATCATATATAATCTTGCCACTACTTGGTTTCATAAGTCCTATAATAGTTTTTAACAAAACACTCTTGCCTGTTCCACTTTTACCTATAATAACGGTAATTTTGCCGCTCTCTATATTGAGATCCAAATTATTTAAGACAATCTGTTTTCCAAAACTCTTTTCCAATTTTTCTATTCTTATCATAATTAATACATAAAAGCAGATAAAAAATAATCCGCCACAAAAACAGAAATGCTGGCCAACACAACGGCATTTGTTGTAGAAACTCCAACACCGCGTGACCCGCCCTTAGTGTTTATGCCCATATAACAACCAATTAAAGAAACTATTAAACCGAATACGGCGG
>CAJXLZ010000081.1 GCA_913056505.1 uncultured Desulfurellaceae bacterium | reverse complement strand
CCACTTCAAATAATGTCATTCCGTGCTTGACACGGAATCTGGACTTTTTAGTAAAGCAATTTCATCTCTTTTTGGCTTGGTAAAAAAGAGGGCGTTGTCAACAAGTTGTATTAGTTTGAGCATAAAAATTTCTTGACATATAACTGATAAAGATATAGATTTTTAGTAAGCTATAATTTAATTTTTTCAACATATAATCTAATCGGAGGGATATATGAAAGCGGTGGTGATGTCAGGCGGTTTTGGTACACGCATTCAACCATTGACTAACTCTATACCTAAACCGATGCTTCCTGTAATGAATAGGCCTATGATGGAGCATATCATTAGGAAATTAAAGAAAATAGGCATTGATGATATAATTGTTCTTCTCTATTTTAAGCCGGAGATTATTAAAAACTATTTTGGAGATGGAAGTAGATTCGGAGTTAAAATAACCTATGTACTGCCTGATGCAGATTATGGAACGGCGGGTGCCGTCAAATGTGCACAAAAATATTTAGACGACGATTTTATTATAGTCAGCGGGGATCTGGTTACGGATTTTGATTTTTCAAAAATTATAGAATACCATCTGCAAAGATCTGCGAAAATAACAATAACATTAACATCTGTTGAAAATCCGCTGCAATTTGGTGTTGTTATAACCGATCACAAGGGCAGGATAAAGAAATTTTTGGAAAAACCAGGATGGGGCGAGGTCTTCAGCGATACCATTAATACAGGTATATATGTTTTAAAACCTGAGATATTGGATTTTATACCTGAAAATATCAGTTTTGATTTTTCTAAAGATCTTTTTCCACGTTTGATGCAGGAGCAGATGATATTATGGGGTTACACGGCTAAGGGTTATTGGCGAGATGTGGGCAATCCGCAAAGCTATCTCACTGCAGCAATGGATATCCTTCATAATAATGTAGAATTTGAATTTGAAGGAGAGAGAAAAAAATTTGGTTCGGGATATGTTTATGTAGGCAAGAATACAAAGTTACCTGAAGATATCACAATTGAGGGCAATGTTGTTATCGGAGACAGTGTTAGAATAGGCAAAAACTGTTTTTTGAAGGATTGTGTTATAGATAATAAAACAGCAATATCAGACAGCGTGCATATGGACTCGAGTGTCGTATGGAAACGTGCAAATATAGAAAAACAAAGTTATATAAATAATGCTATTATATGCAATGATACTACAATCGGTGAAAATGTTCAAATAGAGTATGGGGCAGTTGTGGCGGAGCATTGCAATATAGGAAGCTCAAGCGTTTTTGAAAAAGAGGTAACAATCTGGCCTAATAAAACAATAGAAGAGGCCTCTATAATAAGCAGAAACGTTATCTGGACAGATAAATACAAACATTCCATCTTTGAAGGCGGCATTGTTCACGGACGTAGCAATATAGAACTATCGTGTGAAATTGCAACGAAATTGGCTGAAGGATTTGCATCTATTCTGCCTGTGGGAAGCTATGTTTATATAGCACGCGATTACAATAAGGCATCGCGTATGATAAAAAGGGCGTTCAGCGGGGGATTGCTGTCATGTGGGATTAATGTATTGGACCTTAAGCTTTCCCCATGCTGTCTTATGAAACATAAGACAGCCACTACAAATGATGCTGTTGCAGGTGTATATTTCAAGCAATCTACAAAAAAACCGGATGAAGTGGAGATAGTGTTTTTTGATAATGATGGGCTGCCCATAAACACAAACACGGAAAAAAATTGTGAGCGTATCTATTTCAAAGAAACATTCAGACGTGTGGATCCAAAAGCGATCGGAGAAATCACAGAGATGTATAACGCAGAATATGCATACACTAAATCGCTTTTGTCACTGTTTGATGTAGGATATATTCAATCAAAAAAGATTTCTGTTGCGGCAAATTTGTTATTCGGTGTTTCTTCTTTGGTATATCCTGATATATTAACCTCGTTTTCCGACAACAATATTATCATTAATGCACATTTTGACAGAAAAAAACGTTCGCAGATTATGAAATTATTAGACAATTCAAGAAAAGAAACTGCAATTATCGTCAAATCTTTAGGAATGAGCGTAGGATTTATACTGCCTCCCGGCGAAAACCAATTGAGTATGGTGGCAAATGACGGCAGAATATTAAAAGATTATGAATCTCTACTCGTTATCTTAAATTTGCTCAATAAAACTGCAAAAAATAGAATAAATGTTTATCTCTCGGTTTCCGCTCCGGATATTATTGATGCAAGATTGGAAAATCTAATTATAGAAAGGGGCAAGATAAGAAATTTGCCCCTTGAAAAATTGAAAAAATACGATTTTATAGCAGATACAAATGGCCATTATATCTTTAATGTGCCGGGGTTCAGATATGATGCTATGTTTAACAGCATAAAAATAGTTGAATTGATGGCTAATGTTGATGAGGCTATCTCAGATATTGTAAATACCTTACCGAATTTTTACTTTAATCACGATATTATTCCTTGTGATGCATCGAGGAAGGGTTTACTGATGAGAAAATTTAGCGAGTTGGCAATGAATAAAAGAGCGTCATTTGAAGAGGGCGTTAAGATATATACACAGGCAGGGTGGGTTATAATGTTGCCCGACCAATATGCAAACAGCGTTCATCTATACACGGAATCCGCTGAGGAAGCCTCGGGCATTCAACAGACACAAATATATAAAAAATACATTAAAGATTGGTTAGATGGCAAATAGCTTGAAAAAGTTATATTTGAACATAATTTGGCATATGCACCAGCCATATTACAAAAATCCGATAAGCGGAATATATGAAATGCCGTGGGTGTTTCTGCATGCCATAAAAGATTATTATGAAATGCCGTGGCATGTATCAAAATTTGATGGCATATCCGTTAATTTCAATCTTGTGCCTTCCCTGCTTAAGCAATTGGAAGAATATACCTTAGATAATATCCGGTGCAAATTCCTTGATACTATTAAAAAAGAGGTATCTCAATTAACACCAGAGGAAAAGCGCTATTGTTTAGAGTTTCTATTTTACAGCAACATACAGACAATGATTAAGCCGTTTAAGCGATATTACGGATTATACCTAAAGAAAACCAAGATGAAATCCTACAACTATTTTTCTAACGGTGAAATATTGGACCTGGAGGTACTTTTTTTGCTTGCATGGTCTGGAAATGCACTAAGAAAAGAATCAAATATCATCAAAGAACTCATTAAAAAACAGATGAACTATTCTGAAAATGATAAACTTACGCTGCTCGATGATATGAGGTTATTTCTTAAAAAAATTATACCATTTTACCAAAAATTGCGCGAAAGTCGCAGGATAGGCTTAACCACAACGCCGTTTTATCATCCAATAGTGCCCCTGCTTATTGATATCAACGCTGCAAAAGAAGCAATGCCCTATGTTAAATTGCCGAATGTTGCCGCGTCATTCGAAAATGATGCAGAAAAACAGATATCCTATGCAATTGATTTTTTCAACAAATATTTTGGCAAAAACCCTGAAAGTTTTTGGCCTGCTGAGGGTAGTATAAGCAGTGATACACTGCAGTTGTTTCAAAAATACGGTGTTAAATATACATTTTCCGATGAGGATGTGCTGTTTAATTCGCTAAAAAGCAGGGATAGAAAGAACTTATATAAAATTTATAATTATCAGAATATAAATATTGCATTTAGAGATAAAACATTAAGTGATTTAATAGGTTTTGGCTATAAGAATTGGAAATCTGATGACGCAGCAAAAGATTTTTTAGAACGGCTAAAGGATATATATAATAGTTCCGAAAGCTCACCTTTGGTTTCTGTGATATTGGACGGCGAAAATGCATGGGAGTTTTTCCCCAATAATGCAAACGATTTCTTTGAAGCATTTTATGGTGCAATAGAAAAACAGGATTGGATAGAGACAGTGAACATAGACGATTTAGATAGTATAGATGTTGAACATAAAAATTTAGAGAGTATTCGGGCAGGTTCGTGGATAGGTGGCACATTTTCTACTTGGATAGGCGATAATGAAAAGAATAGGGCATGGGAATTACTATCCAAAACAAAGCTAATGGTAAAGGGTGAAAAGATCTCAGATAAGAATGTAGAAAAACAGATAGAAGAGCTGCTTATGACAGCCGAAGGGAGCGACTGGTTCTGGTGGTATGGCGAGGGGCACTTTAGCAAAGAGGCAGACAGTTTTGACTATCTATTTCGTGCCAATTTAATGAAGATATATAATCTACTGAACAAAAATGTGCCTGAAGAATTGCTTAAACCGATTAAGAAGGTAGAAAAAAGACTCCATATACAAACTCCGAGCTCTTACATAACTCCTCAAATAGACGGCAAAACAACAAGCTATTTTGAATGGATAGATGCAGGCATAGTGGATTTGGAAACTGCCTCAGCTATGGATACAAGTGGATTTAACTTTAAAAAATTTTACTATGGCAGAGATAAAGATAATCTATATTTTAGAATAGATGGCAATTTTCCCTCAATAATGGATAAAAACTTTTATCTGCATATCAATATAGCTCCTAAAACAGAGATCAGCATTTACATATCTCAAAATACGAATATAAAAACCATCGATTTTAACTGCAGTGGCATATATGCAAAGATTAAAGATCTATGTGAGGTCAAAATACCTCTAAAATGTTTTATGAATAACAATATTGAGATATTTTTAACACTCACAGAAGGCACAAAATTGGTAAGGGTTGCACCTGAATATGGCACCATACATATAGATCTTGATGGCGATTTTAACTATAACTGGTCGGTATGAGGATGAATAGATATGGTTAATTTGCTGTGTGGCATACACTGCCATCAACCCGTCGATAATTTTCATAATGTTGTTAATGCGGCTATTGATAAAGCGTATAAGCCGTTTATCAAAACTGCGCTGAATTACAGTTCTTTTAAGTTTGCTGTGCACTACAGCGGATGGCTCTTAGAGTATATTAAAATTCACGACAAAGAGCTATTTAACCTGCTGAAAAGGGGAGTGGATAATGGCAATATAGAATTTTTTACAGGCGGATACTATGAGCCTGTACTTGCATCAATTACCTCGGATTACAGAAAAATGCAGATAGAAAAGCTAAATTGCTTCATATACGATAATTTTGGTCAAAAACCCAAAGGATTGTGGCTGACAGAGCGCGTATGGGATGATGCTATAGTGAAAGACATAGTTGATGTGGGCATAGAATATGTGATAACGGATGATTACCATTTTTTATCAATAGGCGCAGAAGAGAAGGATTTGAAGGGGTACTATTTAACAGAAAACGATGGCAAG
>CAJXLZ010000080.1 GCA_913056505.1 uncultured Desulfurellaceae bacterium | reverse complement strand
ATATTATCTATGCTGCCCATACCGTCTATCTTGATCAGCTTTCCTTTTCTTTCATAATAATTTATGAGCGGGGCAGTAGACCTGTTATAAACATCTAACCTATTTTTGACAGTTTCTTTCTTATCATCATCTCTCTGAATCAGTTTAGTGCCGCATTTATCGCATATATTATCATTTTTTGGAGGATTATATTTCAAATGGTACACCTCGCCGCAATTTGGGCAAACCCTTCTGCCTGTTAATCTTTCAATAATAACATCTTCAGGAACATCTATCAAAAGAGCGCAATTCAGGTCAAGGTTATTCTTATCCAACATTCTTCCCAATGCATCCGCCTGTTCAACTGTCCTTGGGAAACCATCTAATATAAAACCGTTAGAACAATCACTCTCCTTAATCCTATGCTCCATCATACCAACAATTACATCGTCAGGAACAAGTTCGCCTTTATCCATAAATTTTTTGGCTTGCTTTCCTAATTCTGTGGACTTTTTAACCTCACTACGCAGAATATCACCCGTGGAGATTTGAGGTATACCAAACTGTTTTGATATTAAGCTTCCTTGCGTGCCCTTGCCCACGCCAGGCGCTCCAAGCAATATTACAATCATTTTCAACCTACCTCTTATGGGACTTCATAAATCCATCATAATTTCTCATATACAGATGAGCCTGTATCTGCATTATTGTATCTAAACCCACCTGTACAACTATTAACAAAGCAGTGCCACCAAAATAAAACGGCACATTAAACTTCCTTATTAAAATCCACGGCAATACACACACGAACGCCAGATATATTGCGCCGCCAAATGTCAATCTGCTTAAAACCCAATCAAGATAATTGGCTGTGTATTTACCGGGTCTTATACCCGGGACAAAACCGTTATTTTTCTTTAAATTATCCGCAACATCTTTGGGGTTAAAAACTATAGCAGTATAAAAATATGCAAAGAAAAAGATCATAGCTATATAAATAACACTATATGCAAAACTTCCTGGCATTATATATGCAGATATTGTCTTTATTATAGGAACATCTATAAGTTTGCTTATCGTAGCCGGAAATAGCAGGATAGAAGATGCAAATATCGGCGGTATAACACCGGATACATTAATTTTTAAGGGTATATAGCTACTTTGGCCACCATACATTCTCCTGCCCACCATTCTCCTTGGATATTGAACAGGAATCCTGCGTTGTGCCAACTCAACAAAAACAATAAAAGCTATAATTAGCACAGCAATTGTCACTATCAGTAATAGTGCCACAATGCTCATTTCACCTGAACTTACCAATCTAAAAGTATTTCCCAAGGCTCCGGGCAATCTTGCAACGATACCTGCAAAGATAATCAGCGATATACCGTTGCCTATGCCGCGCTCCGTAATCTGCTCACCCAAAAACATCAGAAATACACTACCCGTCGTTAAGGTAATCGCAGTAAAGAGAACAAACGGCAAGCCATGCCATATAACAACACTTGCGCCGCCCGGACCATGCATAGATTGTATACCTATTGCTATGCCTACACCCTGCAGAAAAGATATTAAAACTGTTCCATATCTGGTATACTCAGATATCTTTCTTCTTCCGGCCTCGCCCTCCTTTTTTAATCTTGCAAGCTCAGGATTAACCGCAGTAAACAACTCAAGTATAATAGCTGCAGAAATATACGGCATTATGCCCAAAGATATTATACTGAAGTTCTTTATCGCTCCACCGGAAAATAGATTAAATAGCCCTAACGCCGTTCCCTTGGCCTGCGCAAATACAGCAGCAAGAACATTGGCATTTACACCTGGGGTGGGAACAAAAGCCGCCACTCTAAATATAACAAACATTATGATGGTGAAAAACAGCCTTTTATTCAACTCAGGCACATTGAACATACTGGCGTAATCTTCTTTCATCTAAGCTCCTCTGTTGAACCACCTGCCTGTTTTATTTTTTCTTTGGCACTATCGGAAAATGCATCTGCTATAACGCTAATTTTCTTATCCAAATTCCCTCTACCTAATATTTTCAAAGGATTTCTCCTCTTTACAACGCCCTTATCCTGCAGATATTCCTTAGTAACAACATCTCCATCCTTACATATATTATTTAGCGTATCAAGATTCACTACCTCATATTTAATCCTATAAATATTGGCAAAACCTCTTTTAACAGTTCTTCTTATAAATGGAGTCTGCCCTCCTTCAAAGTATTGACCCTTGGCTCCGCCTGATCGCGATTTTTCGCCCTTTGCTCCTCTGCCTGAGGTTTTCCCCCATCCGCTTGCTTCTCCACGTCCAACTCTTTTTCTTTTTTTTACTATTTTCTGCAGCTCGAAAAGTTCCATATAAATACTCCTATTTTCCTAATTCTTCTACCTTTACCATAAAAGATAATTTATTAATCATCCCTCTAATATAAGGCGTATCCTTTCGCAATACGAACTTATTGGGTCTTCTCAAACCCAACGAAACAGCCGTTCTTCTTATCTTCGGTTTAGAGCCTATCAAACTCCTCGTCATAGTTATTTTTAATGTAGACATAATATGCATTCTCCTTATTTAAAGTCCCCTCTGTTTTAATACCGTCTCTTTACTTCTCATCTTTCTTAAGGCTTCAATAATTGCGTGTGACAGGTTGTGTTTGTTGTTAGATCCTATGGATTTTGCCACTACATTTCTTATTCCACAGGCTTCTAATATAGAACGTGCCACATCTCCAGCAATAATACCCGTACCAGGTTTGCCGGGTTTAAGTAAAACCAAACTTGCACCACTTTTTATTTTAATAGGATGCGGTATTGTACCGTCTTCCGTAATAGGTGTGCTAAACATCTCTTTTTTTGCCCTTTCTATAGCATTTTTTATGGCTGCCGGAACTTTTTTAGATTTGCCTAATCCCAGACCGACCCTGCCTTTTTTATCACCTACTGCAACTAATGCACTAAATCTGAATCTTCTTCCGCCTTTTACAACTTTTGCTACTCTACCTATATTTATAACATATTCTTCAAATTCTTTTTCCCTATTGTCCATTCATAACTCCTAAAATTTAAGCCCTGCTTCTCTTGCGCTATCGGCAAGAGCAACAAGTTTGCCATGATATACATATCCATTTCTATCAAAAACAACTTCTTTTATACCTTTATCTTTAGCTCTATTAGCTATAATCTCGCCAACTATTTTTGCACTATTTAAATTAGAGCCCTTAGCTTTAGATTTAATATCTCTATCTAATGTAGAAGCTGATACAATTGTTGCATTTTTTGTATCATCGATTATTTGAGCATAGATATGATTTAGGCTTTTATAGACACATAGTCTAGGCTTTTCTGTTGTACCTCTTATTTTATATTTAATCTTAGCCTTTCTTTTTAAGCGAGACACTTTCCTATCATTAATTTTACTCATATTATCCTCCTACTTACCCTCTGCTTTACCCATCTTTCTTCTAATATGCTCATCTTTATAGCGTATACCTTTGCCTTTGTACGGTTCAGGCTCTTTTAACGCTCTAATCTGGCTTGCAACAAGGCCTACAAGCTGCTTATCCACTCCGGATATCACTATATTCGTGCCCTTCTTGCCCACTTCAACATTAATGCCTTCTGGTATATTATATACAATGTCGTGTGAAAATCCTAATGACAACACAACTGTTTTACCATTTAAATCCGCCTTATATCCAACACCTTCTATAACCAGCTCTTTTGTAAAACCCTTACTTACTCCAGTCACCATATTGGAAAATAAACTTCTGTATAAACCGTGCATAGCATCAGATTTTTTCAAATTTCCCCTGTTTTTAATAACGATATTGTTATCCTCTTTTTCTATAGAAATATAGTTCTTATCAAAATGCTGAGAAAGCTTGCCTTTAGGACCCGCAGCTTCAATTGAGTCGCTTTTTATACTAACACTAACACCCTCAGGGATAACAATAGGCTGTTTTCCTATTCTTGACATAATCCTACCCCCATTATTATTAGAATACCTCGCATATCATTTCTCCACCTATGTTATTTTTCTTTGCCTCATCTGTAGTCATAACGCCTTTACTGGTGGAGATAATACCTATACCTAAACCATTCATTGTAGGTTTAATTTCATTATGCTTGACATATATTTTTTTAGACGGCTTACTAACAAGCCTCAAACTCATTATTGCGGGGACCTTTTTTTGCTTATCTAAATACTTCAACCTAACTTTTACAACATTTAGGTTGCCGGATTCTTTTAAAGGTTTAAAATCTTTTATATATCCCTGCTCTTTTAATATGTCACACACACTCGACACAACACTGTTACTCAATATATTAACATAATCGTGCTTAGCCATAAGGGCATTTTTTATTGAGGAAAGACTATCAACAATTC
Source organism: uncultured Desulfurellaceae bacterium (assembly GCA_913056505.1). Lineage (GTDB taxonomy): Bacteria > Campylobacterota_A > Desulfurellia > Desulfurellales > Hippeaceae > CAJXLZ01. The sequence goes on along the minus strand of CAJXLZ010000080.1, from coordinate 930 downwards.
TTTTACTACTCATACATCACCTACCAACTAGCCTTTGTTACGCCTGGTATCTCGCCTTTTGATGCTAATTCTCTAAAGCAAATCCTGCATATTCCGAATTTTCTTATATATCCCTTAGGCCTTCCACATATTGCACATCTATTGTGCTGCCTGGTGCTAAATTTTGGATTTCTTTTAGACTTGGCTATCATAGACTTTTTTGCCATAAATCCTCCTAATTTGCTTTTCTTAAAGGCATACCGAATGCTTTTAAGAACACCATTGCTTCTTCGTCCGTTTTAGCCGTGGTAACAATGGTTATACTTAATCCGTGTATTTTTAAAACCTTATCATAATTTATCTCAGGAAAGATAAGTTGTTCCGTTATTCCGATCGTGTAATTGCCTCTTCCATCAAAACCTCTCAAAGGCACTCCCCTGAAATCTCTAACCCTAGGTAAGGCAAACGTAATAAATCTATCCAAAAATTCATAAGCTCTTGCTCCTCTTAGCGTTACCTTGCAGCCTATAGGCATACCCTGTCTTAATTTAAAATTAGCTATAGATTTCTTAGCTCTTGTTATAACACCTTTTTGCCCGGAAATAAGCGCCAGTTCCTCTAAAACAGAATCAAGAACCTTCATATCTTGCATTGCTTCGGCAATCCCCGCATTTAACACAATTTTCTCAAGTCTCGGTACCTGCATCGTATTTTTATAAGAAAACTCCTTCATCATAAGAGGAGCTATTTCTTTTTTATAGAGCGTTTTAAGCCTTGGTTCGTAGTCCTGCATTAATTCAAACCTCCTTAAATAGTGTCGCCACACTTTTTGCAATATCTGACCTTACTGCTATCTTCCAAATACTTTACCCCTATCCTTGTAGCTTTACCACAATGAGGACAAACCAGCATAACATTAGATATATGAACAGAAGCCTCTTTCTCTATTAT
>CAJXLZ010000079.1 GCA_913056505.1 uncultured Desulfurellaceae bacterium | reverse complement strand
GATTCCGTGTCAAGTAATGTCACCCCGTGCTTGACACGGGGACGGAATGACAAGATTACAACGTCTTTTATTTGTTATTCCCACATTCTTTCTTGCCATCTAACGATTTTATTTCTCATACCATCTTCTTTTACTATTAACCATTATTTTTCTTGTCAACCCCGTCTCCTCTCTCATTCCCGCATTTTTTATTGTCATTCCCGTGGACGCTTAGAATCCAGACTTTATAATCCAGATCCCGCATCAAATATTATATCACTTTTCCAGACCAAAAGCCTTATGCAATGTCCTTACAGCAAGTTCTGTGTATTTTTCATCTATAATACAAGATACCTTAATCTCAGAAGTTGAGATAGCTCTTATATTTATATTTTCGCTTGATAAAGCCTTAAACATTTGGGCGGCAACACCGGGGTGGGACCTCATACCAACGCCTACAATTGATACTTTTGCTATATCTTTATTATAACTAACACTTCCAGTATGCAGCTTACGCGATAGGTCATTTAATATATTTAGAGCTTTATCTGCATCATCTTTCGGCACTGTAAAAGAAATATCTGTTTTGCCATTCTCACTGACATTTTGCACTATCATATCAACATTAATATTATTATCTGCTACGGCTGAAAAAATCTTTGATGCTATACCCGGTTTATCATCTACATTGCTGATTTTGAGTCTGGCTTGATTTTTATCGCTTGCTATTCCGGATACAAGTATTTTTTCCATATCTTCATCCTCCTTAGTCACAAGAGTCCCTGGATTATATGTAAAACTCGATAAAACCATGATAGGAACATTATATTTCATACCAAATTCCACGGAACGTATTTGTAGAACTTTGGCTCCTAAACTAGCCAATTCCATCATTTCACTATAGCTTATCTTGTCTAACTTTCTTGCATTGCTTACTATTCTCGGATCTGCCGTATATATACCGTCAACATCCGTATATATTTCACACAGATCAGCCCTTAACGCTGCTGCTATGGCAACTGCTGTTGTATCAGAACCGCCCCTGCCTAAGGTTGTAACGTCGCTATTAATTTCAGATATACCCTGGAATCCGGCTATAATGACAACATAATCGTTATCAATATATTCTCTTATTTTATCTGCATCTATGCTTCTTATTCTCGCCTTAGTATGAACACTATCGGTAATTATACCGCATTGCCTGCCCGTCATAGCAACAGCTTTTGTGCCGATATCATTTAGTCTAATCGCCATTAATGCACTGGAAATTCTCTCGCCGCTTGAAAGCAAAAGGTCCATCTCGCGCTCCGACGGACTCTTAGACAGCCCTCTTGCGAGATTGATCAGCTTATCCGTATCTCCAGCCATAGCAGATACTATGGCAACAACTTGATTACCTTTACTCTTAGTTTTCTTAATATGATCCGCTACTATTTTTATTCGTTCTGTACTCCCTACGGAAGTACCGCCATACTTTTGAACAATTAAAGCCATCTAAATCCTCCAATAGCTTAAGGGACAATAAGTTCTCTTTTTCCTCTTTCATCAGGTTTTGAGAGTATACCTTTTTTTTCCATTTGTTCAACTATTCTTGCGGCTCTATTGTAGCCTACTTTTAGTCTTCTTTGGATATATGAAATTGTAGGATTGCCGCCCTCTTCTATAATATGCACTGCATCATCAAACAGATCATCCAACTCAATATCTTCATTTTCCTCGACGCCGCTTGCTTCTTTAGCTGCATTTATAAGCTCTTCATTATACTCAGGAGAACCCTGCGTTTTCACAAAATCAGTTATACCTTGAATTTCTTCGTCGCTGATAAAAGCGCCATGTACCCTCGTAAACGTTGATGTGCCGGGTTGCAGAAACAGCATATCACCCTTCCCGAGCAGCAATTCTGCACCCTGCCCGTCTAAAATGGTTCTTGAATCCACTTTGGAGGACACTTTAAAAGATATACGCGCCGGAAAATTGGCTTTAATAAGACCGGTCAAAACATCCACACTCGGGCGCTGCGTTGCAACAATAAGATGAATGCCGGCCGCACGCGCCATCTGTGCTAATCTTGCTATATACATTTCCACTTTTTTGGAAGATACCATCATAAGATCAGCCAATTCGTCTATAACAACAACAATATACGGCATAGGAGCATAATCTATAATGCCCTTCTTGGCTTTTTTATTAAATCCATCTATATTTCTAACACCAGATTCGCTCATTATTTTATATCGTGTCTCCATTTCCTCCACCAAAGCAGCAAGAGACCCGCTTGCTTCTTTTGGGTCAACAACAACAGGCATAAGCATATGGGGTATGCCGTCATAAACAGACAACTCAAGCATTTTTGGATCTATCATAACGAACTTTACCTCATTGGGTTTAGCCTTATAGAGTATGCTGACTATCATCGTATTTACCGCAACGCTTTTACCCGAACCGGTAGCTCCTGCAATAAGCAGGTGTGGCATTTTACTTAAATCGGTGATAAAAGACGATCCCGTAATATCCTTGCCTAAGCCCAATGTAAGTAAAGACCCCGAGTATATGAATGTTTTGGATGTTATAATATCCTTCATATAAACAACTTGCCTATTTTTATTGGATATTTCTATACCTACAACAGCTTTACCCGGAATTGGAGCTATGATTCTTATAGATATTGCTCTCATAGCCATAGCCAAATCATTCGATAAATTAGCTATCTTGCTAATTTTGATACCGGATTTCGGTCTAAACTCATACATTGTTACAACAGGTCCCGGTCTGACATGAACAACCTTTCCATAAACGCCGAAATTTTTAAGCTTCTCCTCAAGTATCTCCGCATTTTTATATATTTCATCTTCACCTATGCTATTTTCTATAATTATCGGATCTTTCAATAGATCTATAGAAGGAAATTCATATTCACCGGATGCAGAGTTTTTCAGTTCACCTTTCTTCTCTTTTTCCGCAAATTCTATTTCTATGCCATTTTTTTTCTCTACATTCTCTTTATCCGTTGCATCTTTACTACCATTATATTCAATGCCTAAATAATCAATATGAGGTTTTTCATTTTTCTCCGCTTTTGTGCTGTTATCGTTTAACCCTCTATCCATCATATCTGAGACTTTTTTTTTAGGGTTACTCTGTTCTTTTTTATCTTCGCCCTTATTATAGTATTTAAGAACAACAAGCAAAAACTCTTTAGAACTAAAATATAAGGATAGAGCGGCAAAAGGTATTAAAATAATAACGCTTCCAATGGTTCCCAAATAATATTCTACTTTAGAACCTAAAATATATCCGGACATACCGCACACATAATATCCCTTTTTAATGAGCCTGGAACTGTCTGCACCAAATATTACATATAAAACCATGGCAATAAATATGGTAGATATGGGGATAAAAATAAGACTCCTGATAAATTTTGCACTACCTTTATAATATGAAAAGATAGATAGAATCAGCAGCACAGGTATAAAAAATGCCAGAGTGCCAAATTCGCTAAGCAGAAAATATGACAATTTAATGCCAAATAGACCTATAAAATTTTTTATGTGTTCATGCGGGTAAAACAGATCAGATGTATTGTATGAAATTAGAGACAATATTACTATTGTCGTTATAAAAATTATTATCAGTGCGCCGAGTAATCTATTCTTCATAACAACCTTATAGTATAATGGGAAGTATCATAGGATTCTTCTTTAATTTTTTATACAAAAATTTACCCATTGCCTTTCTTATCTTTTTCTTTATTTCATAGGCATCTGTTTTCATATCGATATTGCTTTGATTAACGAGATTTTTTATCATAGCCGACGCCTCACTTACCAGTTTTTGTGATTTCTCATCGTGTGTTAAACCCCTAATAATAATCTGAGGGTCACCTCCTATCTCGCCTGTTTTATCATCTATAGCAACTATAATAGCAACAAATCCCTCTGTTGATAACTTCATTCTATCGTGCAATACGACATCCTGAACACCTTCTGAATTTTTTCCATCTATAAACACCCTGCCGGATTTTATACGCCCGTCCATAGCAACGCCCTTTTTTGTAACTTTAACTACATCTCCATTGTCTATATTGAGAATATTTCTTGGATTAACACCAAGCGTCTCTGCAATCTTAGAATGACTTCTCCTCATCATATATTCGCCATGTATAGGCATAAAATATTCCGGTTTTGTCACACTTATCATAAATTTCAGCTCTTCCTGCGATGCATGACCCGATACATGAACATTTGAGTTCTGCTCATAGAATAGATCCACGCCCTTTTTTGCAAGCGAATTTATAACTTTTAAGGCAGCTTTCTCATTTCCGGGAATCGTCTTTGCAGAGATAATAATAGTATCAGTAGGTTTAACTTTTATCTTTTTATGTTCATCAAAAGCAATCCGTGACAAGCCGCTCATAGGCTCACCCTGAGACCCTGTTGTGATAATTACCACATTTTCATCAGGGTAACTATCTAGATCGCTATCTGAAATCAATATACCATCAGGCACATTTAAATAGCCCAATTCCTTTGCTATGTTTGAATTCTGCACCATACTCTTTCCTGAAATACAGACCTTTTTACCAAGTTTTTCGGCAATATTTATCACTTGCTGCACTCTGTGAATATTGGATGCAAATGTCACAAGTAGAATTCTTTTTTTTGCATTGGCAAAAATAATACTCAAGGCTTTACCCACTGCTCTTTCGGATCCCGTAAAACCTCTTACGTTGGCATTTGTGCTATCGCTCATAAGGAGTTTAACACCCTTGCTCCCATATTCTGAAAATTTTAGGATATCAAGGGGCTTGCCATCAACAGGTGTATGGTCTATTTTAAAATCTCCAGTGTGAACTATTGTGCCTACATCGTGCGTTATAGCAAAACCAACGCCATCAACTATTGAGTGCGTAACACGAATAGGTTCTATTGCAAAATCACCTATATTGTAAATCTTATGATCATCTATTTCTATCATCTTCGGATTCATCTTGAACTCTCTCAATTTCGCCCTAATGATACCCAGTGTTAATTTGGTTCCATATATTGGCACATTAATATTCTTCAATAGATATGGTATTGCGCCCACATGATCCTCATGAGCATGTGTTACAAATAGTGCCCTAAATTTTTTTGCATTCTCATATACATAATCAAAATTAGGGATTACCAGATCAACACCAAGCATATCCTCCTCGGGAAACATTAATCCCGCATCTATTAAAATTGCATCGTTCTCTACTTCAATCACTTCAAATTCAACAGAGTTCAAATTTGCTCCACTACTAACATTAATTTTCCATGTCCCTGCCATAGCATTTTTAGGGATTTTGAATCCATCTACTGTAAACGTTCCATCAATTTTTGATGGAATTTCTA
>CAJXLZ010000078.1 GCA_913056505.1 uncultured Desulfurellaceae bacterium | reverse complement strand
TTGCCGAATTCATTTTGAACAAAATCGATGGTCTCTCTTTCGGTTTTACAGCTATTTAAAAATTCTTTGTATTTTTCTGCAAAAGTAAATGCCTGTTTTTTATAAGTATCACCCTGCTCCCACGCATTAACAAATTTTTTGCCTAACTTATTCTTAATTCTTTCCAATTTCGTCATATTTTATCCCCCTTATCTATTTCAGAATATAGTTCATTAATCAATTCTTTAACATTTTCAACAATATCATCCTTGTTAACAAGCTGCCTGCTGTTATTTTGCCTTAGTGATAGTTCCACCTGATTATTCACGAAATTCTTCTTTCCCACTATAATCCTAATAGGAATACCAATTAGATCTGCATCATTAAACTTGACACCCGCGCGTTCGTCCCTATCGTCATATAAAACATCCATATCACGTTTAAGCATTGTAGTGTATAAATTATCACAATATCTTTTAATCTCTTCACTACGCGTATCTAAAGATATCAACTCAACCTCAAATGGGGCTATGGAAATAGGCCAAATAATACCATTCTTATCATTATTCTGTTCTACAGCAGCCTGCATTGTTCTGCCTATGCCTATGCCGTAGCATCCCATTAAAAATGGCTTGGGTTTGCCGTTCCTATCCAAAAATAGTGCATGCATACTCTCGGAATATTTTGAGCCCAATTTAAAAATATGTCCCACCTCGATACCCCTTGTCTTTTTCAAGACTCCTTTTCTGCATTCGGGGCAAATCTCATTTTCCTTGACACTTCTTATATCTGCCATTAAATCGGGTTCAAAATCTCTATGCAGTTTAGCTCCCACGTAATGATACCCTTCCTCGTTTGCTCCAACAACCAAACTATTTCTATTTCTTAATCTCTCATCGCATATAATTTTTATATTCTTATTTGGGAAATTAACGGGACCTATGTAACCCTTGTGCAATCCGCTTGCTCTAATCTCTTCATCATTAAGTTTAATTAGTTCAACGCTACCTGTTACCCTCGCAGCTTTTGTTTCGTTTAATTCATCATCGCCCTCAACTAAGAAGCAAAAAAACTCATCCTTTTCATTTTTATAAAGTAGTGCTTTAGCAGAAAATTTATCATCTGAGTTTAGATATTCGCAAACATCCTTAATAGTCTGTTTACCCGGCGTTGCAACCTTTTTCAGATCCATCTCACTGCCCGCATCGTCCATTGTAATGCTTTCTGCTTTTTCCATATTCGCACTAAACCTGCAGCTATCACATGTAACTATTTCATCCTCACCCGTAGAGCTCAAAACCATAAATTCCTCAGAATCCCTGCCGCCAATAGAGCCCGAATCAGCCTGCACAGAGCGAACCTTTAGTCCACAGCGTGAAAAGATATTGTAATACGCTTCTCTCATTTTGTTATAGCTTATGTCCAATCCATCTTGATCCGCATCAAAGCTGTATGCATCCTTCATAATAAATTCCCTCGCGCGCATTAATCCAAATCTTGGGCGTATTTCATCCCTAAACTTTGTCTGTATCTGATAAAGATTAATTGGCAAATCCCTATAGCTTTTTATAAAACGTCTAACAATATCGGTTACAACCTCCTCATGCGTCGGACCGAAAACAAAATCTCGCTCGCCTCTGTCTTTAATGCGCAACAGTTCACTTCCATAATCATTCCACCTTTTAGATTCTATCCATAGCTGTGCAGGTTGAATATTTGCCATAAGAATCTCCTGTGCCCCTGCCCTATTCATCTCCTCTCTTACAATATTGGAAACCTTTCTGATAACTCTTAAACCCAAAGGCAGATAATTATATATTCCGCTTGCCAGTTTTGATATAAACCCACCCCGCAAAAGCAGATCATGGCTTACGATACTGGCTTCTTTCTGTTCTTCTTTTAAAGTATATATAAAACTTTCAGAATAACGCATAAGCACCTCAACATTTTTATTCTATCCAATTATAAAGAATAAGGCAGATTTTTCAAACTTAACTTCAATTTTCATTATATAAATACTTGCAAGATGAAATAAATTGATTTATATTCATCAAAATAAAAAATTGGGCGATTAGCTCAGTTGGGATGAGCGCTACCTTCGCACGGTAGAGGTCGGGGGTTCAAATCCCCCATCGTCCACCAAAAGGATAAGTTATGGATAGAATAGTAAAATTGGTATTAACCTCCAAAGTATACGACATAGCAAGGGAAACACCATTAGATCTTGCAGTTAATCTCTCAAAACGTTTAAACAACAAAATTCTACTAAAAAGGGAAGATCTGCAAGATGTCTTTTCATTCAAAATAAGGGGAGCTTACAACAAAATAGCACAGTTGAGCAGTGAAGAGAAAAAACACGGGGTTATTGCTGCATCTGCCGGTAACCATGCACAAGGTGTTGCACTATCTGCTAAAAAATTGAAGCTAAAGGCAACAATCGTTATGCCCAAAACCACGCCTGATATAAAGATAAATGCTGTGAAGAGCCACGGTGCTGAGGTTGTACTTTACGGCGACAACTACACAGAGGCATCAAAATATTGTAAAATACTAGAAAAACAGACAAAAATGACCTACATTCCACCTTTTGATGATGAACTAGTTATAGCAGGAAACGGCACAATAGCATATGAGATAATAAGGCAAACAAGCGGTGATATTGATGCTGTTTTTGTTCCAATTGGCGGAGGTGGATTAATTGCAGGCATTGCCTCATTTATGAAAAATATATACCCGAAAATAAAAATTATAGGCGTGCAGCCGAAAGACAGCAATGCGATGTATCTCTCTTTTAAAGCAGGCAAGAAGATAATATTGGATAAAGTAGGTATTTTCGCAGATGGTGTTGCAGTGAAAGAGGTTGGTGATATAACGCTTAAAAATGTGCTTAAATATGTTGATGATATAATACTTGTAGACACAGATGAAATATGCTCAAGTATAAAAGATATATATTATGACACACGCAATATTGTTGAGCCTGCAGGCGCATTGGGTATAGCAGGCATAAAAAAATATGTAAAAGACAACAACATTCACAATCAAACGCTTGTTGCCATTAATTCAGGCGCTAATATGAATTTTGATAGAATGGTATTCGTGTCGGATAGAGCTGTTATAGGTGAAAAGAGGGAAGCACTGTATGCTATTGAAATACCAGAAAAGCCAGGTGCCCTTAAAACATTTTGTATGAATGTGATAAAGAATAGAAACATATCGGAATTTAGCTACAGGCTTACGCAAAGAAAAAATGCCTATATATTTGTCGGCATCAATATGGACTATGAATTGGAAAATAAAAAATTTATGGATGCAGCACAAAGCCAAAACTACACCATTATAGATTTGACAAACAATGAATTGGCAAAAAATCATATGCGGTATATGATAGGAGGTAAATCACCGATAGCAAAAAATGAGCTGCTGTATCACTTCTCTTTCCCTGAAAAAATAGGTGCACTTTCCAACTTTTTGTCTCATATGAAACAAAATTGGAATATATCCCTATTCCACTATAGGAAACACGGCGGAGAATACGGAAGGGTATTGATGGGATTTGAAATACCTCCAAATGAAAGAGAAGAATTTCAAGTTTTCTTAGATAATTTGAAATATAATTACACTAACGAAACGAACAATATAGCCTATAAACTTTTCTTATGAATCTACCCTATTTAAAATAATGCCCTGAATTATTGATACGATAATCATTAGAATAGTTAATAATAAAATAAATTTCCAGCTGAAATATAGAATCATCAACGGCATAAGCTGTAATTTTACGGCTCTGTTATATAAAAATGTCGCAATCAGACCCGTTTCCATACCTTTTTCTCTCAAATCTTTCAGCAAAGGATACCAAATATATATAGAGCCTGCAGATAAAATACCTGCTGCAACAACAATTACCCATCTCTTGATACCAGCCTCTTTACCGATATATTTCGTTATTTTTTTTGGGTTAAGAGAATAATTTGTAAATACCATCAATATAAATATGAAAATCAGCACAAAAATAAGTTTTAAAAAAATATGAAAAAATAGGATTGAAGCTTTGATAAAAAGAGGCTCATTTATTATAAAAACAGCAACATACAAAACTATTGCAGATAAAAGAAAATACCATTTGAATTTTGATTTTTTCATCCTAATATTGCCCCGATTATCACTGCAATTATTATAGCAAAAATAAAAGATAAAATATTTCTGTATATTGCAAATTTTTTTCCTAATATCGCACATTCAGCCGGCATCTGTATGACACCCACACTCACCCAGCTCAATACAAATGCTGTCACTGCCGTTAAACTTACGCCCTGATGCAGAAGTTCACCGGAAATTATATAGCTTATGATGGGATTTCCTGCAGAAATACTGCCGATAGCCGCCCCGATAAGGGGATCTAAAATTGGATTTTTTGTAAAAACCATAGGCAGTGTAATAAATTTTCCGCCATCTTCAGGCCATGTTTTTAAAACAGGCAGGCTGTTTAGATCAACATCATCGTCAATGACTGCTTGAGATGGAGGATTTTCTACGATTTTTGGTAAAAAATTGGCAAACTCTTTCAATTTCATTATATTTTTAAGCTTATCCCAGAAATTCATAGGCGCCTCAACATTGATCAAGTCTTCAACCCTTTTCCCCAGATCATTTAAATCTTTCACACCGAGCGCAAATTCCATACGTGATTTTGTACCAAACAGATTCATAGCAACAGGTATTGTGCTTCCTTTCGGATTTTCAAATAATACCGCAGGTCCCCCGGATTTTATCAGCCTGTCTGCAATATGACCCATCTCATACACAGGATCAACTTTAGCGCCGACAATTTTTAATTCGCCTTTCTTTTTAAGAGCCTCTATATATTCTTGTAGATCCAAAAAATTCATAATATCCCCTTATAAAAGCCTTTTAGATTCTTTTATGTCTAATTTTATTCTTTTTATTAAGTCGGATATATTTTTAAACTTTATCTCTTCTCTGAGAAAATCAACAAATTCTATAGTTATCTTTTCTCCATATATATCTTTATTAAAATCAAAAATAAATGCCTCTATATGAACATCCACACCGGAAAATGTGGGGTTGCTGCCTATATTTACTGCGCCTTTGTATTTTTTATCATTAATATACACATATGCGGCATAAACACCGTTTTTCAATAATATTTCATTACGGGGATATATGTTTGCCGTGGGAAAGCCCAGCATCCTCCCCCTCTCATCGCCTCTTCTGACAACACCTGTTATGGTATAATTTCTTCCCAAAAATAGATTTGCAGCCCTTATCTCTCCATTTCTTAAAAATTCTCTAATCTTTTCACGAAGCTTATGTTCACCAACTATGCCTTGTGCTAATCCCATAATTTTTGAACTAATTCTTTTTCTTTTATCTGTTCCGA
>CAJXLZ010000077.1 GCA_913056505.1 uncultured Desulfurellaceae bacterium | reverse complement strand
TTGTAACTATTTTCTTAACGCCTTTTTATCTAATGCGGGAGGAAGAAAGAGTTATATGCTAAACCCTTTGTCATTCCCGCGTATGCGGGAATCCAGACTTGAGAGTCCATACCTTGGATTCCGTATCAAGCACGGAATGACAGAAATTTTAGCGTGTTAAAATCTGGTCGGGGTGAGAGGATTTGAACCTCCGACCACTTGAACCCCATTCAAGTGCGCTAGCCAAGCTGCGCTACACCCCGAGCTATTTTTTTATTTTAATAAAATATCCTTGCTTTTTCAAGCTATTAATGAAATTCTTATCCAATTTACATACAGTATTGTAGCGATAAAATTTTTTTGTATATTTATACGCTACTATTTTAAATCCCGTATTACTCCAGAGTGCCATATATTTGTTTTTTAAGGATTTGTTTATATGCTCTGCTATGTTTATATAATATAATAGGTTAATGTTTTTTATTGAGTAGATATGATATCCTTTTTTGATTAATGCTTTTTTAAATTTCATTGTTTCATTATAGCTATCTAATCCGCCGACATATACATCATAAAATGTTTTTGTCATATATGCTTTCTTTACTGTCTTTGAGGATATATTCCTCGCGTTCAGCAATGTTTTTAATCTATTTGTCTGCGTGTGATGCTTTGTAATTATTATAACGTTATAAAGCTTTTTTGTGGCCTTTGTGGTTCTATTGTCTTTTTGCTGTTTATTTATCCTTTTGGACATAAGAACTGGCATTGTATGTTCTCTTTTTTTAACGGGTTTTGCTGCCATATCGCTAAGGGCTACATTGAAAGAAAATATCGGTTTATTGCTTATGAGCTTTTGTTTATTTGGCTGATTAGTCTTGGGTGCTTTTACATGCATTTTTTTGCTATTGGCAACTTCAATTTTAAGCCTTTTTTGTGTTTTGTGCAGAGGTTTATGTTTTTTTGAAATTCTTTCGGTGGATGTCGTTTTAATACTGTTTACTTTATTTTTTAAGTAGTGCGCAGTGAAACTATAAAAAACAACTAACAGCAGCATCAAGGAAAACAGAGAAAACAGCGATATCAGCAACAGTCGTTTATAGTTGTTCTTGGATCTTGGTATGTCTATTTCATTGGGTATCTGGTTGTGTACAAGATTTATATCTATCATATGTTAAAGCATAGTATTGATTTTAGGTGTAAATAGAATATTGAGATGGTCTATTATATTAAAAATTTTTTCGCCTAGAATATTCCTTAAGGCACTCTTCTTTCTGTCTATAATACGAAAGTTTATGTTCTGTATTTTTGTTTTTTTTCTCAAAATTGATTTAGCGGCGCTCTCACCACCTATCGAATCAACAAGGCCTATTTGCAAGGCTTCTTTCCCGGAAAATACACTGCCGTCTGCATATTTTTTTAAAATATCCGGATTTATATGTCTGCTTGAGGAAACAACATTAAAAAATTCAGAATATACGCTGTTAATAACATTTTGCAGCATTGCCCTATCTTTGTTTGTTGGTTTTCTAAACGGATTGCCAACATCTTTAACATCGCCGCTTTTAATTGTGAAATCGCTGATGCCCAAGTTTTTAGCAAGCCTGCTTATATTAATCGTTTCAAATATAACGCCTATACTGCCGGTGATGCTTGTGGGATAACACACAATCTTCTCCGCACCACATGATATAAAATATCCGCCGCTTGCCCCTACGGACTCAATTAGAACCACTACAGGCTTAACGGCATTAATTTTTTTTATAACGCCATATAAACGCTCACTGGCACACGCACCACCGCCGGGAGAGTTCACTTTTATGAGAATGCCTTTGCAATTCGGATCATTTCTTGCGCCGTTGAGTGTTTCTATCCACTCATCTGCTTTGGCGTCGTTTATAATACCGTCTATCCTGATCACTGCCGCATAATTTCCCGACGATGAATAAAGGATGATATTGACTATAAAAATTACTATAAATATAGCCAATAAAACCTTTATAATATTTTTTATTTTCATCTATCTAAACAAATTCAGATACAAGCCTTTTCTTTTCTTTGTCTATCTTTAGAATTCTAATTTCAACATCAGAGTCAACTTTAGGAAGATGCATATTGAATCTGCTTTTCGGAACTAAACTTTCTATGCCTTTTGCCAATTTGACGAAGGCACCGAAATTTTTTACACTAACCACTTTTGCCTTAACCTCATCGTTAACGCTATATTTTTCATATATCTTTTCCCACGGATCTTCTGATAGTTGTTTTAATCCTAACGCTATTCTGTGATTATACTTGTCAATATTTAAAACAATAGATTTTATGGTATCGCCTACTGCAAAATTAGGTTTATCGTCTTTGTCCCACGAAATATCCCTTTCGTGCACAAGTCCCTCAACGCCCTCTTCAAGCTTAACGAATATGCCAAAATCTTTTATTCCTGTCACACTGCCCTCGACAATATCGCCTTTTTGATATTTCTTTGATATATCTTCCCATGGGTCAGGTTTACACTGTTTTATGGATAATGACATTCTTCTGTTGTCAAAATCGATATTAATTATCTTTACATCTATTTCGTCGCCCACTTTATAGGATCTTAAAGCATCGGTTATAATATTATCATAAGTTATCTCGCTTTTATGCACAAGGCCTTCTATTCCGGGCGCAATCTCAACAAATAGTCCATAATCCACGGTATTAACTATCTTTCCCTTTACGATATCGTTTTCTTTGAATGTTTCATTAATATGTTTCCAGGGATCTTCTGAAAGCTGTTTCATACCTAAATATACCTTTAATTTTTTCCCCGCATCTTCTTCAACTTTTGTTACTTTTACTTTTATAATATCGCCTATTTTAACCATATCAGATGGGTGCCCAATTCTGCTCCATGACATATCAGTTATATGTACAAGCCCGTCTATTCCCCCAAGATCAACGAACACGCCGTAGTCCGTTATATTTTTTACTTTTCCCTCTAACACTGAATCTGTAGTAAGCTTTTGCATCAACTCTTCTTTTTTCCGCTTTTTTTCTTCTTCAAGCAATACTTTGCGTGATATAACGGCATTTCTTTTGGTTTCATTGATATTAATCACTTTAAATAAAAATGTTTTGCCTATATATGAGCTGTAATTTCTAATTGGATGGAGTGCAACCTGAGAGCCGGGTAAAAACGCCAAAAAATTATCTATGTCTACGGTAAATCCGCCATTCACTAAATTTTTTACCTTTCCCTGTACAACTTCATCATTTTTATAGGCATCTAAAATCTTATTCCATCCTTTTATTCTGTCTGCAGCCACTTTGGATAATATCTGAAATCCATATTCATCTATTTTATTGAAAAACAGAGCTTCTACCTCATCGCCTATATTGATATTGATATTTCCATCCTTATCCTGAAATTCCTTGATGTTTATTACACCTTCTGATTTGTAGCCTATATCGATAAAAACGTCTTTGTCCCTGATATCTATAACTTTGCCGTTAACGATATCGCCATTACCAAAATTTTTAAAAGCATCATTGTAGTTTACATCATATTCCACATCTTCTTCCCTGTTTAACATAAGTACCTCCTATAGTTATTACGCTGAAAATTATAATTACTATAATGATATTGTCAATAAATAAAACTTGACAACGTACTTTTAAATTTTGTAAAGTTTTATCGTGATTGATTTACACACACATACGCTGTTTAGCGATGGGGAACTCGTTCCTTCCGAACTTGCGCGAAGAGCCAAGGATATAGGCTACAAAGCCATAGCATTTACGGACCACGCTGATTTTTCCAACGTGGAATTTATATTGTCGAATGTCGCGAAGGTGACTCAAGGCTTGGAAAAATATTTTGGGCTGTATGTTTTTTATGGCGTCGAGATAACGCATGTGCCTCCTGAATTAATACCAGAAAGCGTTAATTTATCAAGAAAACTTGGTGCGGAAATTGTTGTTGTTCATGGAGAAAGTCCTGTTGAACCGGTCAAAAAGGGCACAAACAGAGCCGCGATTTCTGCAAAATGCGATATATTGGCGCATCCGGGTTTTATAACTGCAGAAGATGCATTGCTAGCTAAGGAAAATGATGTTATATTGGAAATAAGTGCCCGTAATGGGCATAGTCTTGCAAATGGTCATGTTTTTCGTATGGCAAGACAAACCGGCGCTAAATATATGTTGGATACAGATACGCATTCACCGGATAATCTAATCAATAAGGAGTTTGCCAGTGTTATATTAAAAGGAGCTGGCATGAACGATAAAGAGGTGCAGCGAGCGTTTAAAACCGCAGAAAACAAATTAGAGAGTTTATTAAGGAAAAGATATGATAGTTTTAAAAGGCAGAAATTTCGATATACAATTAAATAGAAACGGTTCCTATACAATTGATGGAAAAAATTATTTTGCTAAAGATAAAGACAAAAAATTATATAAAAAATTATCATTCTTTCTTAAAGATAGAAAAACAAGTAATGAAATTGTTTATGATGAACTTCCTTTATTTTATGCAAATAAAATATACAAAGATTTATATGGAATAAAAGATGAAGAATATTTAAACAGAGAAGATAAAAAAATTTTAGAAAAAAAATTAATGAGGTTCGGTTTTGATTTTGACAATCAGATTACAAGACTTGAAGAAGAAAAATATCTCAATCTGTTATATAAAGCCGGATATTCCAAACTTGACTTTGATAAAAACAAACATAAAAAAGTTAATGAGATGATGTTATCCGACAAGGATAAAATAAAGAACAATGAAACACTTCAAACTTTTCTCACTAATTTCAGAAATGAAAAATCAAATGATTTTTCTCTCTTTAGCGAAACAGTGCAAGAGCTAAGCGGATGTGATGATAAAGAAGCATTTCGACTTTATAATGACAAGATTGATGAAAGTTTTGTTTTAGACAGTGAAGAGTACAAATTTGTTTATCAAGCAAAAAAAAGATTAATCGAAAAACAACAGGAAGTTATTGAAAATGCAATAAAATACGGTATTGAGGTGCCTATTGAGCTGCCTCGATTTATTGCTCCTTCAAACAAATTCAAAGATATTGTTCTAAATCCTGAAAAAGCAAAGATGATCGCCCGATTTGATTATGATGCCTATGACAAAAAAAACAGTTACAAGAGTGAATTTGTTGATAATGATGGGATAAAAAAAGAAAATAAAGAAATTTTATCACAAAGAATAAAAAACGGTTTAAAAAAAATAAATTTGGATATTAATAACAATACGGAGTTTATCACCGCACAAATTCTAAAAAACGGCGGATTTGATTATAATAAGTTTAAAGAGTGGGCTGTTAGTACATCCCATAATGGGATAAACAATGTTGATGATGCTTTTGCGACTGTTAATAATGGCTTATTGCATTGTAATCGGCTTGTTGAAGCAGG
>CAJXLZ010000076.1 GCA_913056505.1 uncultured Desulfurellaceae bacterium | reverse complement strand
TATCTATGGCCATCTGATTGGCGTAAAGCCCGCTTTTTCCAATATTCAGCGCATCAAATATTGTAGGCACTATGCCCTCACATTCATCCTATTATAATTTATATTTTCAATAGACGCATTTTCCTTATAATTTCTATTATCATTATGGAGAACAGCTGCATACATATCAATCATGCTCCTGTAAAATGACATATGTTCCGTTGCTATTATTCTATTCAGTTTTTCTTTTTCCCTGTATTTTCCCATAACAAATTTTGCTTTTCTCTCCAACCTCTTTAGTTCACCCGCACCATAGTGATTATTTACTAAAGATATGAATTCGCCCACTTTCAAAACATGGTATTTATCTAATATTTTCTTTATTCTGGCTTCCATATCTCTAACCTTCAAAGCCAAATATTTTTTAATTTCTACCGTTTTGGATAGATCTACCACCTCTGCATTTACCAAATGCCCTCTTTCTATTTCGTTTATCTCTAAAAGTTGCTCATATATTTTTACAATATTGGTTAATACATCTTCCAAAGATTTAATCGCGCTATCCATTCTTCCACTCCTCTAACAACGCTTCTGAGATCTTATCAATGGGCGGTTTATATGTGCCGTTTGCTATTTCGGATTTTACTTCCTTTATTCTTTCGCTTTTATCCGTATCGCTGCCTAGCACCGCAATCATTTTAGCTTTTGAAGAAATTTCTATCTTGTCGGTTTGTGTAACCTTAGCCTGTTTATGAGCAACCTCTACACTTTTATTGCCTAAGTTTTTATCTTTCTTAATCTCTACATTATTTTGTTTAGTATATTTTTGCACCACGCCGGATACAAAATCATCTACCCTCATTTAAACACCCCCTTAAATGGCCTCTAAGTAGATAATCGGCACATTTTAACATTACTTTAAATTTTTCCATTCTCATATGCAAGTACTTTCTTAACATAGTTACGCGTCTCTTTAAATGGAGGCAGTCCGTTATACTTATTTACGTTTGAAGGACCTGCATTATAAGCGGCAATCGCCATTTTCTCATTTTTAAATTGTTTCATAAGATTTGATAAATACTTTGTACCTGCGAGTATATTTTCATCAATATCAGATAAATTTTCAGCGCCCATATCCTTTGCCGTTTTCGGCATAAGCTGCATAAGTCCGACGGCGCCCTTGCTTGAAATGGCGGCAGGATTAAAATCAGATTCTGCTTTGATGATGCTATTTATTAATTTTACAGGCACAGAATACATTTTCGAAGCTTTTTTTACTGCAGATTCTATTTTCTCCATCAAATTCGGTGTTGCCGTTTTTTGCTTATTTCCGACAGTACTATTTTTTTGTCGATGATTATGTAGATCTTTTTTGAGAGACTCAAACATTTCATCTGCCAGTCCAAGATTAGAATTTTCCGCCATTTTATCGGACAGAGCCTCGATATACATAGATTTATATATGGAATTTGCAGCATTATCCTTAATCATAGAATCTTTAGGCAGACTCTCATACATAACCTTTATCATTTGCGCAATCATTATAGCTTCGAAATCTCTGCACGTTTTTTTTAACGTATTTACCTGATTTTGGTACTTATCAACACCTACCGCATTTACCATCTACATTACCTTTAGGTCAGCATTAAGTGCCCCAGCTCTCTTTATAGCTTCAAATATTGCCATCATATCACGAGGTGTTGCACCCGACTTATTGAGGGCATTTACAAGATCGCCGACATTAGCACCCTTTGAAAAGCTCAGCAGACTTCCCTTTGACTCTTCTACAGACACTTTTTTATTAGTTACCCTTTTTGTTTTGCCCTTAGCAAAAGAATTAGGCTGTGACACCCTTTTTATACTCTCTATAGTAACCGTAATATCTCCATGAGATATGCTCACGGGCTCTATTGTGACATCTCCGCCTATAACTACAGTTCCTGTTTTTTCATCCAACACAACAACAGGCTTGCTCGTTGATTCAACATACAGTTGATTAATTTGGGATATAAATTCGACAACATTGCCCTTATATAGATCCGGAACCACAACATCCACACTTCCTGAATCTACAGGATCAGCAATATGGCTTCTGTAGAATTTATTAATTGATGCAGCTATATGCGACGACATCAAAAAACTTTGTTTTTTGAGATCTAAGGTAATTTTCTGTTTCGCATTAATATTCACGTCTACATGGCGTTCAACAATTGCTCCGTTTGGTATTGTACCGACAGTGGAGTGGTTTTTTCTCACCCTCGTGCCGCCTGAGCCCATATTGTATCCGCCTATGGATACAGAACCTTGAGCAACAGCATATACCGCACCATTTGGTGCTTTTAACGGCGTGAGAAGAAGCGTGCCACCCTGCAAACTTTTTGCATCACCTATGGATGAAACAGTCACATCTATTGTATTGCCCTCCTTTGCAAATGGCGGAAGTTGTGCGGTAACAATAACAGCGGCAATATTTTTTGTCTGAAGTCCGCTTACAATATTCGCCGGCATTGATACATTCATTTTTTTCAGTGCATTTGCAATAGATTGAATCGTAAATTCTTCCGTATTGCCATCTCCGGTACCCTGCAGCCCTGCTACTATACCGTATCCTATAAGCTGATTGGGCCTGACGCCTTTTACGTTTGTAACATCGCCTATTCTCAGTTCAAATCCATGTGCACTAACACATATTAATATGAAAAAAAGAAAGCCAAAGATAAATCTTTTCATTTAAAAGCTCCTTAAAACGGCCTTATTAATTCCCATAATTTTGCCAGCCATCCGCGATTTTTTGTATCCGCCAACAATCCTTTGCCATTATAAAAAATCTTAGCATCTGAAACCAAAGAAGAATCTATCATATTATTATTTGATATCTGATATTTGTCAACGATGCCTGTTATAACCAGTTTCTGCTCATCCCCATTTGTGAATATCTGCTTCTCGCCCCTTATAAACAGTCTGTGATTCGGCAGAACTTTTATTACACGGGCGGTTATGGTGGCAATTAAGCTGTCGTTATAGCTATTTTCTCCGCTGCCTTTATATGCGCTTTTGCCTCCGAAATCTGCTAAATCATTCGAAGACCCGCCCGCGGGTATACTATATCCACCCCTTGTTCCGCTTTTAGGAACTGCAAATGCATGGAATATGCCATTTTCCGCACCCAATAGTTTTGTTAAACCGCTTGATGCTGATGATTCGCTTGAAAGACTAGTTTTTGAACTCTTTTTACTCGATGAAGCCTCGTTGATAACTATAGTCACAATATCACCCACACTATGCGCTTTTATGTCCCCGAATAGGTTCTCATTGGACTCACTCCAGAGCGAACCTTCAGAGTGATAAGAACTTACATTGACAGCAGGTTGTTTTTTGACATATTCCGGCATCTCTGCATATTTTGTTTCTTTGTTTTGTATTGTCGTACAACCCGACAATATTATTGCAAAAATAATAACTGCTATAAATTTGTTCATTGCATCCTCCAATAATCACTTTATCCGCATAATGTTTTAGCAAAAACTATTCCTATTTTAAAATCAAGTACATGGCATTTTGAACTATATTATGCTATATTAAAAGAATGCTGCGGCAGAAAAATTTTTTTATAAAATATTATATAGGCATATCATTGCTGTTTGCGATTGTTATCGTCAGTATATCGTGTATTATTTTTAAACGAACATATAAAGTATTTATGCGCAATACAAACTCCACAGAACAACTTCAGAAAACGTTTAACGCCATGCATAATGACTGTGAAAATATAGAGCCTTATATAATTACTCAATTGCCTAAAGATTTTGGCAAGTATCCTATAAATAAAAGAAAAAAACTGTTTATAAAAATATTGTTACCCATAGCTCTATCCGTTAATAAACAGCTTAAAGCAGAGAATACCTTGTTAATTAGCATAAACAAAAAAATAAAAATGGATAAAACATTAAGTAGGTCGGAATATCTGTTTTTAGAAAAGGAAAAAAAGAATTATAAAACAAATAACGTATGTCAACTCATAAAAAGGGCTAACACAGTTCCTGTTAGTTTGATGTTGGCTCAAGCCGCCGCTGAATCCGGATGGGGTTCATCAAAATTCGCCATATATTACAACAACATATACGGCATTCACAGAAAACATCAAGACGCGGAAAAACCCATCGTTATGATTTATAAAAATTTAAAAGATGCTACGTGGTCATATGTTATGAATTTAAATACAAACGCAGCATATAAAGATTTTAGGGATACAAGATATAAAATGGGCAAAAAACAGGATCCTTATGCACTTGCCGGTTATCTGAATATGTATTCTGTAAAACGCAGCAGATATATAACTATAATACAAAATATTATATCAGCAAACGGTCTGAGAGAATATGATAATTGCCGGCTTAGTGTGCGTAAGGTTGATTATAAATAGATCCTGCAAAATCCAAAGCTTCTTGTTTTGTGTGTATATTTCCTAAAATCTCCGCTCTTTTTACAGTTTTGAGTATTTCTTTTAATTCATAGCCTGTCATATTAAAATGTTCGATTAAGTCGTTTCCATCTATAAGGCTCTTTTTTTCAATAAGAGCCTTTAGGTGATTATAATAGTAGCAAGTCATTTCCTTTAGAAATTCTATGTAATATACCCTGTTATCTGCACTTATCTTACCTTTGGCGAGTGTATCAGCTAATGCAAAAAATAACAGGTCTACGCCGTAATCTCCATATTCCATAAAAAAATCTACCGCTATATCATCTTTTTGTGGGAATTTCTTCCATAAAGAGTAAAAATATGCCGGTTCTACATGCTTTACAATAAAAAATCTTGTCAACTTGCATACACGTTTTCCGAAAGGGTACATCTTGGCATATTTATTGAAAATATCTAAACTTTTTAATTCGTGATTGGCAAAATGCACATGTCCTGTGCTGTCTATAGTCTTAGAATATGGTTTTCCGGCATCATGGAATAGGGCAGCCAGCTTCATAGCCGTTATTACATTCGCCCTGTTTTCTATGGTATGTATCAAATATTTCTTATGACATTTACCCAGTATGCGCTCAAGTCTGTTGTATGACCACTCTATAAAATTATAAACATTCAAAGAGTGCGTTTTTACATCAAAAAGATGGTGCTCACTCTGTATACACCCGTTTGTCATCGTTAAATCTTCAAAAACAGTGTCTATAATACCCACTTTATCCATAATTAATATATATGCAAATGTTCGTCTCAGAGCAAAAAATCTTTTTATCTCCTCCACAATACGTTCTTTAGAAACCTTTTTTAACATATATGCATATTGCTTTGCCTGAATAATTGTTTTAGGATCTATGTCAAATCTAAACAGCGCCGCCAATCTGAATGCTCTTAAAATTCTTACAGGATCATCTAAAAAAGAGTGAGCGTAATTGGCTCTTATTATTTTCCTTTCGAT
>CAJXLZ010000075.1 GCA_913056505.1 uncultured Desulfurellaceae bacterium | reverse complement strand
AAAAGCACTTTTGGAATTTGCCGATGAAAAAGTTCACGAAATTCTTTTCCCGATGAAAAGTAAATTAAAACCTTGGTTGAAATTTATTCTGATTGCATTCGCATATTTGTTTTTAATTGTCGGCTTGGCAAATCCGCAAATCGGTTCAAAGATTGAGGATGTGAAACAAGTCGGAATAGATGTTTATGTTCTGCTCGATGTTTCTTTAAGTATGACGGCACAGGATATAAAACCAAGCAGATTGGAAAAAGCCAAGCACGACATTGCGAATTTAATAAGAAAACTTCGCGGCGATAGAATCGGTTTGATGATTTTTGCAGGGCAATCGTATGTTCAGATTCCTTTAACTACCGATTACGGTGCTGCAAATATGATGTTGGATGCAGTGAGCACAAATTCTGTCCCGCAGCAGGGAACAGCTATTGCATCTTCGATTGAAATGGCTTTGGCGTCATTCAAAAAAAATACTGAAACAAAAAAGGCAATTGTTGTTATAACTGACGGGGAAGATCACGAGGGTAATATTGATAAAGCCGTGAAAGATGCTGTTGATAAAGGCGTTGTGATATATACAATCGGACTCGGCTCGCCGGAAGGAGTTCCAATACCAATATTCAATGCTTCCGGAGTAAAGACAGGATATAAAAAAGACAGATACGGCAGAGTTGTTTTAACAAAATTGAATGATGCAACATTGCAGAGAATTGCCTCATCGGGAAATGGAAAATATTATCACGGTTCCAATAATGATGACGAACTTGAAAAGATTTATTCCGATTTGGGAAAAATTAAAAAAAGTGAATTCGGAACAACCAAAGTAACCGATTACGAAGATCGTTTTTATTATTTCTTGGCAGTCGGATTATTTTTGATAATAATGGAATTTTTTATTTCGGAAAGAAAATCAAGTTTATTGATTAAACTTAACAGAACAAAATAAATGTTTAGATTTAAAAATATTAATATTTTAACTATAATGATTGCGGTTACTTTGTTATTTGTTTCACAAGAAGTAATTGCACAAAGTGTTAGATCATTAGTGAATGACGGTGTTGATTTATATAAGGCCGGCAAGTATTCCGATGCGGAAGTTAAATTTAAGAAAGCGGAAGAAAAGGATGCGGAAAATTTTCATTCGTATTTTAACCTCGGGGATGCACTTTATAAACAGGGCAGATATGATGATGCAATTAAAGCGTATCAGAATTCGTTAGCTTTAACTAAAGATGATTTACTTAAAGCAAAAATTTATCACAATGTAGGAAATGCTCTTTTAAAGAAAAAGAAGTTAAAAGAGAGTATCGGTTCGTATATTCAATCGCTAAAATTGAATCCGAAGGATTTGGAGACAAAATACAATTTGTCGTATGCCTTAAAACAAATGAAACAGAACAAAAAGAATAGGCACAAGAAATTTTATGTTATAGGCACTCATGCGATTTGCAAGAATATGAAAAAAACACATATTGAGAATTTAAGGGATGCTTTAAAATTTGAACAATATGAGATAAAACTTAATGAGGATATAGTGCGTAAGGCAAGACAGCCCATAGAAAAAATGGTCAGCATTAAGCGAGGATAAAATTGAATCCTATATTTGTTCGGGAATCCTTTAAATCATATCTGCTTGAGGATGCATATTGCTCAGATATTACTACTGATGCCATATCAAGCGGCAGGATTGCCGTGTCCAAGATAAAAGCCAAGGAAGATTTGATTTTGGCAGGGTCTATATTTATAGAACCGTTATTCAACGCTATGGATGAAAAATGTGATGTAGAATATTTAAAAAAGGATGGAGATAAGGTTAAAAAGGGCGAGTATATAGCAAATGTGAGGGCAAAGGATTATGCGCTGCTCTATATAGAGCGCGTGTGCTTAAATATGTTGCAGCGTATGAGCGGCATAGCAACAAGAACAAAGCGATTTGCTAATTTGATTAAAGGCTACAAAGCCAAAATTGTAGATACGAGAAAAACAACGCCCGGGTTTCGTTTCTTTGAGAAATATGCTGTTAAGATAGGTGGAGGAACAAACCATAGGATGGGTCTATTTGATGCTGTTTTAATTAAAGATAACCATATAAAGGATGCGGGAAGTATCAAAAACGCTGTTGATTTGGTTAGAGATAGTGTACCATTTACAGCAAAAATAGAGGTGGAATGCTCAAATTGTGATATGGTCAAGCAGGCCATAGATGCGAATGTCGATATAGTAATGTTGGATAATATGAAAATAGATGATATGAAGAGTATCGTGGATGAATTTAGGGGTAAGGTAATATTTGAAGCCTCCGGCAATGTCGATGAAGACAATATTGTACAGATAGCAGATACAGGTGTTGACTACATATCAAGCGGTTCTATAATTCATCATGCTGTATGGGCGGATATAAATATGAAAATGGAGTAGATATGAGAGTCGCATTGGCTCAAATTAATACAATATTGGGCGCAGTAGGAGAAAATATAAAAAAGATAGAGAGGTATGTTGATAACGCAAATGAGGAGCATTGTGATTTAATAGTGTTTCCCGAACTTGCATTGAGCGGATACAGCCTGCGCGATATTGTTAAAGATGCAAGTGTGAGCAAAGAGAGTGCAATATTTGACAATCTTAAGGAAAAAAGCAGAAAAATAGATATAGTTTTGGGATATGACCAGAATGATAATGGATATTTTTACAATAGTGCTCTCTATTTTTCAAAAGGAGAAATTATACATAATTATAAAAAGGTGCATCTGCCGGATTATGGAATGTTTGAGGAATCCAGATATTTTAAAAATGGGAAAAATATAGACGCTTTCAATACTGCCAATGGCAGGGTATCTATGCTTATATGCGAGGATATGTTTCACTTAAGTGCCCAAGGTTATGTTGATAAATTGGAAACCGATATTTTAATTATACTATCTGCAAGTCCTTTTTGGGCAAACAGCAAGAAAATAAAACCAGAAATTTGGAAATATATGTGTGTGAATTTTGCAACACTATCGTCAAATTTTGTTCTATTTTCAAATAGGGTAGGGTTTGAAGATGGTGTAGGTTTTTTTGGCAATTCCCTATGTGTAGATCCTAATGGTAACATAATAAAAGAGGCGAGTCTATTTAAGGAAGAGATGGTTGTTGCAGATATTGATTTGAAAGAGATTAAAAGGGCAAAAGAGATTATGCCATTAAAAAAGAGTATATCATATTATGAAACTGCTAAATAAATTAGATATAGACTGCGCTGTGGTATCACAATACTTAATAGAATTTGTGCGGCAGGAGATTACAAAAGCTGGATTTTCCAAGGTTGTATTGGGTTTATCCGGTGGTATTGATTCTGCGCTGTCTGCCTATATAGCAAAAGAGGCTTTGGGTCATAACAATGTTTATGCAATAATGATGCCATATAGGTTATCCAGTCAGGACAGCCTTGATGATGCGCGCAGGGTTGTTGAGGACACACACATAAATGCTGAAGTTGTAGATATTAGTGCCCCGGCTGATGCTTATATTAATGCTCGTGGTGATATAGACAAGGTACGTATGGGGAATATATTTGCAAGAATGAGGATGATAACGCTGTTTGATTATTCGTCTGCTTATAACGCATTGGTGCTTGGTACAAGCAATAAAACGGAGTTGTTGCTGGGTTATGGAACCTGGTATGGCGATATGGCATCCTGTATAAATCCTATAGGTGATCTATATAAGGCACAAGTCAGGCAACTTGCGGAATATTTTAAGGTACCCGAAAGTATAATTATAAAAAAGCCTTCTGCAGATCTATGGGTTGGGCAGAATGATGAAGCTGAACTGGGTTTTTCCTATAATGATGCGGATGTTATACTTTATCATCTATATGATCTTAGATATTCCGAAGATGAGGTTGTATCATTAGGCTTTGATAAAGCATTAGTGCGCGCGATAGTAAAACGTGTTATGCGCAACCAATTCAAGCGTCTTCCACCCGTTATCGCAAAGGTTGGGTTAAGAACCATTAATATAGATTTCAGGTACTTACGCGATTGGGGGCTGTAAGATCGAAATTAAGGAATATATACGACATACTGCACGAATATTTCGGCGAGCAGCAATGGTGGCCTGCTGAGGATAGGGATGAGATTGTAATAGGCGCTGTTTTAACACAGAATACAGCATGGATTAATGTGGAAAGTGCCATTAAAAATTTAAAAAAATATAATATATGCTCATTTAAGGGCATATTGAATACTAAAATTTCAGTTTTGAAAGAGCAGATAAAGCCTGCCGGATTTTTTAATCAAAAAGCGCAATATTTAAGAAATATATCTAAATTCTTTATAGAAAATGGCGAATTTGAAGGTTTATCAAAATACGGCCTTTACGATTTAAGGGATAAACTGTTGCATATTAGTGGCATCGGATATGAAACAGCTGATTCTATTCTACTATATGCTTTTGATATGCCCATCTTTGTTGTGGATGCATATACAAAGAGGATATTAAATCGTCATAATATAACAGACAGCATAAATTATAATATATTGCAGCGTATATTTATGGACAATTGTACTAATGATGCATATCTATTTGCGCAATATCACGCATTAATTGTAGAAACAGCCAAAAAATTTTGCAGGGTAAAGCCGCTTTGTGATGACTGCCCGCTGAAAGGTGTATAAGCGTGTTGTTTATAGGATTAACAGGCTCTATCGCTACAGGCAAGAGTTTTGCTGCAAAGGAGTTTAAAAAGCTAGGGTGTTATGTTATAGATGCAGATGAATTAGCACATAAAGCATTGATGAAGGATTCAAATATATACCATAGAATTGTTAGTATTTTTGGCAATAAAATAGTAGATAAAGATGGAAATATAGACAGAAACAGGCTGGGAAAGATTGTTTTAAATGATAAAGAAAAATTGAAACTACTTGAAGATATAGTGCACCCTGAAATCAGAAGGCTGCGAAATAAGAGAATAGATGATATAATTAAAAAAGATAAAAATGCGATTATTATATATGATGTTCCATTACTGTTCGAAAAAAAGATGCAGAATATGTTTGATTACACAATAGTTGTTTATGCACCTTTTGATGTACAGATTAAGCGCTTGATGGCAAGAAACAGTTTAAGTTATGATGAGGCAAAAAAGAGAATATCTATACAAATGCCGATTGATGAGAAGATAAAATTATCAGATTTTGTAATTGATAACTCGGGTTCCGCAGAAAAAACAAAAGATCAGATAAAAGAGATATTCAACAGATTGAGAAAGAAATAGCCCTTTTGTTTTTTCTGCTATTTTGTACATTTTTGTTATTCCGTGTTATACTCCTGTCATTACGCACTGCCCTATTGTCATTCCGTGCTTGGCACGGAATCTCAACTATAGCATTCTGAATTCTTGACTCTGGATTCCCGCGTTCGCGGGAATGACAAAGAAAAATCATTGGGCGACAAGAAAAAATGTAGGAATGACATTTTCTTTATTGTTGCATTACATCACCCTC
>CAJXLZ010000074.1 GCA_913056505.1 uncultured Desulfurellaceae bacterium | reverse complement strand
TCAATGTCTGGAGGTTGCATATAGGAACTCACTGTTTGATGCCATTGCTGAGAAAAAGGGCAGCATAGTATATCTTACAGAAGATGATCTGTTTAAAACAATAGAGAAACAGGCACAAGATGGTATTGATTATATGACGCTGCATTGCGGTGTAACGCTTGAATCGCTGGAACGTCTTATAAAACAGGGCAGAGTAGAGGATGTGGTGTCGAGGGGCGGGTCTTTTCTCTCTCTTTGGATGCTTTACAATAACAAACAAAACCCTTTATTTGAAAAGTTTGACAGGGTGCTTGAAATAGCTAAAAAATATGATGTAACAATATCATTGGGCGATGGTTTCAGGCCTGGTGCAATTGCTGATGCTACAGATCGCGCGCAGCTTCAAGAGTTGATTCTTTTGGGCGAATTGCATAAAAAGGCATTGGAATTTGGAGTACAGTCAATGATTGAAGGACCCGGACATGTGCCTATTGATCAAGTTGTAACGAATGCAAAAATTGAAAAGTCGCTTTGTGAAGGTGCGCCGTTTTATGTTTTGGGGCCTGTAGTGACGGATATTGCGCCGGGATACGATCACATAACAAGTGCTATAGGCGGTGCATTAATGGCGGCAAATGGAGCTGATTATCTATGCTATGTTACAAGGGCTGAACATGTAAGACTACCCGCAGCAGATGATGTCAGGGAAGGCGTAATTGTAACACGTATTGCCGCGCATGCCGCTGATATTGCGAAAAAGATTCCCGGAGCATATGAATGGGATGAAAAAATGAGTAGTGCAAGAAAGGCTCTTGATTGGAAAAAAATGACAGAATTGTCAATAGATCCGGAGTATGTTGCGAAAGAACGCGCATCATCTTTGCCGGAAGAAGAGGATGTTTGTACTATGTGTGGCAAATTTTGCGCAATAAAACTATTGAACAAGGCTTTAAAAAAACCAAATAATGAATAGTGTTATTTTAGACGAGTTATACAGCAATAAGGGAAAATATGTTACGAGCGATGTAATATGTAAAAAATTAGGTGTCAGCAGGATTGCCGTCTGGAATAGGGTGAATAACCTGAAAAAAATGGGATATAAAATAGATGCCAAGAGAGGCGTGGGGTATAGATTAAAAGAAGATGGAAGCGATATATTAATTCCATATGAAATAAAAAGAAGATTGGAAACAAAGATATTAGGCAAACAGATAGAATATTTTAAGCTGACATCCTCTACTATGGATGAGGCTAGATTTTTAATAGAAAAGGGATGCAAAAATGGAACTTTGGTTATTGCCGAGCAGCAGACGAAAGGCAGGGGAAGAAACGTCAAAAAATGGCTTACTTTCAAAGATAGAAATATTGCTATATCTGTAGTTTATAAGCCGCATAATATTACATCTAAAGATGCAGTTGTCCTAATGTTTGCAGCTTCTATTGCTGTTATAGAAGTGCTGAAGGACTTTGGAATAGATATTGTTAATATAAAGTGGCCTAACGATATAGTAGTCGGTTCAAAAAAATTGGCGGGCGTTTTACTTGAGACAAAGAGTGAATCAGGCATATTGAAAAGTGCCGTTATCGGCATAGGGATTAATGTTAATATGGAAGAATTTCCTGAGGATATCAAAGACAGTGCAACGAGTGTATATAAAATCTTGCATCAGAAAATTGACAGGGCTTTAATGCTGAGTAATCTACTTTGTTATTTGGAAAATATTATACATATGCTCGAATCCGGCAAGAGGGATGATATTTTTAAAATGTGGAGGCGGTATGATATAACCTTGGGCAAGAGGGTAAAAATTATTAATAATAATGTCTCAATCGAAGGTGTGGCAAAAGACATTGATAAAGATGGTTTTTTAATGGTCGATGTAGGTAATATGTTAAAAAAGGTTGTAACTTCAGATAGTTTGAGGATTTTAGATGAATAAAAAAAATATAACAGATGAAGAAGAGATATCACGCATAATCAAAGAGTCAATATATGTAATGTCAAGTGAAAATATACAATTTACGCCCTATAACTACTATAAAACCTTTGTTGACGTTGCTGCCTCTAGAGGATTTGATAAAGATGATATTAAAAGATTTTTATATGAAGATGCAAGAATTTCCGCTGACAATGAAGAAATAAAGGAATTAATGCTTAAGGTTGCCAACAATTTAGATAGCATTGCTGCCAAAGTTAGCAATAAAGTAGAAGATAGCTCTAATTTATACGATGAATCTTTTGCAAAAATTGATGAAATCGATCTATCCGACACAGATATTTCTAACATAAAAAGCCCTATACTAAAAGAGATAGATAAAATAAAACATATTAATTTATCGCTGAAATCCGAGCTTGATATTGCTCGTGCATCCTTGGAAAAACAGAAAAGTATAATAGGAAAAATAAAAGAACAAGCTGTAAAAGATGCACTGACCGATCTTTATTCAAGAAGATATCTGAACGAATCTTTGAAAATTCATCTTTATAATTTTAAGAGATACAAAAGGGTATTCAGCATTTTAATGATAGATCTAAATGATTTCAAAATGGTAAATGATACTTACGGCCATATAACAGGCGATGTTGTACTTACTAATTTTGCAAAAATTCTCAAAAAAACAATGAGGAAAAGCGATATATGCATACGTTACGGTGGGGATGAATTTATTGTGATACTCCCAGAAACAGATGAAAAACAGGCTATGGCTGTTGCAGATAAAATAAAAGAGAATATATCGTCTGTGAAATTTAAGTCTCATGGTAAAGAGTTTAAAATAAGCATATCCACAGGTGTGACAAGCGTAAAAAACGATGATACTGTTGAAAGCATCTTGGAAAGAGTGGATAAAGCATTATATGAAGACAAATTTAATAAGAAATAGAATTACATAGCTTCAATATAATCTTAATTTACATACAACTTTTATATGTTATAATATCAAGGTTAAAGTTTACATTGCTTGGAGGTTTTATGCAGGTAGCTGATTTTATATTTTCTCTTAAACCTTATGAGGGTGGAAAGCCCATAGATGAGTTAAAAAGAGAGTTGGGTATTGAGCATGTTATTAAACTTGCCTCTAATGAAAATCCCATAGGCCCCTCTGAAAAGGTTATTGATACTATAAAAAATGCCGCAAAAGATGTTAGCCTATATCCTGACGGGAATGCATACTATTTAAAAAAGGTGTTATCTGAAAAATTAAATGTGGATGAATCTAATATTCTGTTCGGCAATGGATCGGACGAGATTATAGAACTGCTCTATCGGACATTTGCCACGAACCCTAATGATGAAATTTTGTACTGTTTTCCCACATTTGTGGAATATAAAATTATTGGTGCTTCATTTAATAAAAAAATAGTAGAGCTACCACTTAAAGATTATTCATATGATGCCGATGCTTTAATTAAAGCTATTAATAGTAATACAAGGCTAATATTTTTGAATATACCGAACAATCCTACGGGAACGATAATGAGGTATGACGATGTAAAAAACATTATAGATGCAAGCGGTGATAATACCCTTATTGTTATCGACGAGGCATACTACGAGTACGCAAAAGAAAGCAGTGATTATCCAGACTTTCTTAAGCTATATAAATTGCCCAATGTTGTGATCTTAAGAACCTTTTCCAAAGCCTACGCCCTTGCGGGTTTAAGAATAGGATATGCCATAGCAAATAGCGAAATAATAGATTATTTGAATAGAACGAGGCCGCCTTTTAATGTGAATATTATAGCTCAAGCTGCGGCAATGACTGCACTTAATGATGACGAACACTTAAAAGAAACAATCAAGATTAATGAATTGGGTAAAAAATATCTCTACAGTGAATTTGATAAAATGGGTATAAAATATATTAAGACCTATGCGAATTTTATACTATTCGATGCATCTATGGATGCGGATATTGTATATCAAGAGATGTTGAAAAGTGGTGTCATAATACGCTCTATGACAGGTTATGGATATAAAACATTTTTGCGTGTTACTGTAGGGACAATGCAGGAAAATAGAATTTTTATAGAAAAGTTGAAAAAAGTGCTTAATGTTTAAGACGGTAGGCATAGTAGGTGTAGGGCTTATAGGCGGGTCTTTAGCCCTGGCAATGAGAGAAAACAGATTATGTGAAACCATTATAGGCTTTGATAATAATCAATCCAATCTTGATATTGCTCTTAAATCAGGCATTATAGATGCATATGCAGATATCAAAGAGATAGGTTTGTGCGATTTTGTTGTCGTGGCCACGCCGGTTTTGTCTGTTGTGAGTATTTTGAAGCGCATATTTACACTATTAAAAAAGGGCAGCACTGTTATTGATGTCGGCAGTGTTAAGGGATCGATAGTCAATAAGGTAAAAAATTATATACCGGATTATATTAATTATGTTCCAACGCATCCCATAGCCGGCAAGGAAAATTTTGGCCCCGAGGCAGCGGATGCGCATATTTTCAAAGATGCATATTTTATAATAACGCCAGTTGACGTAATGGGATTTGCTGAAAAAAAGATTGCTGCACTGGCAGTAGCAATTAAAAGCAAAGTTGAGATTATGGATTATGCAAAACACGATATTGTGTTCTCATATCTTAGTCATCTGCCCCATGCTCTTGCTTATGCACTCGTTGATTTGGTTAATACGCATTATGAACAGGACAGTAGTTTTAAATTCTTTGGAGGCGGATTTA
Source organism: uncultured Desulfurellaceae bacterium (assembly GCA_913056505.1). GTDB lineage: Bacteria > Campylobacterota_A > Desulfurellia > Desulfurellales > Hippeaceae > CAJXLZ01. Next base: position 880 of record CAJXLZ010000074.1, on the reverse strand, counting down.
GGGATTTTGTAAGAATATCCAAATCAAATGAATTTATGTGGAATGATATATTTTTTGCAAACAAAGATAACATATTAAAAGCAATAGATGAATATGTAGATAAATTAACAGAACTGAAACTTTTGATAAAAAACGGCAATTCTCAAGAACTTACGGCAATGCTTAAAAAATCCAGATTATTTAAAGAAACTATTGACAAAGAGAATGATAGTAACGATTGATGGACCGGCAGGCAGCGGCAAGAGCACAATTGCCGCATTGCTGGTTGAAAGAAAAGGTTTTGCTCATATAGATACCGGGGCTATATATAGGATTATAGGGTATATTTTTCATAATGGACCTACAAAAGACGATATAGATAGACTTAAAATTGATTTTAAAATAGTAAATAGTGCTGTGCTGCTTGAATATAATGGGAAAAATATGGAAAAATATATACGCAGTGAGGATATTGGAAAACTTGCATCTAATGTTGCTAAATTGGATTTTGTAAGGCATTATGTCAATGCACTATCAAGGAAAATTGTTAATAGTTCGTCAAACAAAAATTTTGTTATCGATGGAAGGGATGCAGGGGAGGTTATTTTTCCCAATGCGGATCTAAAATTTTTCCTTGTTGCGGATATTAATGAACGTGCAAAAAGAAGGGCTAAAGAGACAGATGGGGATGTAGAAAAAATTAAGCTTCAGATCTTTCAAAGGGATGAAGAAGATACAAAAAGAGATTTAGCGCCGTTGATTCAACCTAAGGATGCTGTGGTGATAGATACGACAAATAAGAGCATAGATGAAGTTTACAGTATTGTTAATAAGATGGTTGATAATGTATGAAAATAACAATAGCTGAAAATGCAGGCTTTTGCTATGGCGTGATGAGAGC
>CAJXLZ010000073.1 GCA_913056505.1 uncultured Desulfurellaceae bacterium | reverse complement strand
GTGAGTTTCTGATGTATATGAAGAATGGACAATATATATTAACAATAAGCAATATTGACTTCTATGTTAAAAATGTGACCCAGTTAGCAAAGAAATATGATGTTTTCTTAGTCGCTAAAAAGATAAAAAATTATTATATGTAACTTGTTTGGAGGAAAAATGAAATTCAATTATCGTGGCAGTGAAATTGATATTGTAGGATTTAGTGAGGAAGATCATATATATAGAATTATTAGTGAGAATAAATGTTTCTATGAAATCGACTTATTAGAATACATATATTTTATTACTAAAGGAAAAAGGAAAAAGGAAAAAGGAAAAAGGAAAAAGGAAATATTTGTATAGATGTTGGGGCAAATATAGGGAACCACTCCGTTTTCTTTGGGAAGTTTATAGCTGACCATATCGTATCTATAGAGCCGAATTCTAAAGTTTTACCAACACTAAAGGAAAACCTATCTAAAAATCTTGATAATTATACGTTATTTGAATGTGGTTTAGGAGGCGCTAGTGCATATGGAAAATCTGTAATGCCAGAAGGTAGTTCATCAAATGTCGGCATGGCACAAGTAGAATTATTAGAAGAAAAAACTAAAGATAGCTTTTTGATTAGAACTCTTGATGATGTATTTGTAGAATGGTTGAAAGAAAAAAAAGTTGAGGGAGAAATAACGGTAGTAAAAATTGATGTTGAAGGTATGGAACTTGATGTTTTAAAAGGTTCTTCAATGATATTAAAAAAATATAAGCCACATATTTTTGTTGAAGCGGCCACTAGAGAACATTTTTTGGAGTTAAGTAACTACTTGGAAAAACTAGGCTATATAAGTTTATGTAATTGGGCTGAGACACCGGTTTACCATTTTGCATTCTCTCCGTCAATTTTTTTGAAAACGAAAATTTATCTATATAAACTGAAATATTTTTTAAAATTACTGTATTGGAGACTGAGTGCTATTTTTTAGAATATATCCTGTTTTTAATAATATGGGGGTAATGAAATGAAGGTGGCATATATAATGCAAAATTATTCTGCTGTTTCAGAGTTATGGTTGCAGAGGCAACTGCAAATGCTAAAGGATGATGTTAGCTTTATTGCTTCTATAGATAATCAAGAACGCTATTGGAATAATGAAATACCTGTCGTAAATCTATATTCAGATTATTCTTTTTTGAAAAAAATACTAATTAAACTAAAGATATTAAGAGTCAGAACACCACAAGAAAGATATAATGATGTCTTAAGAAAAGCATTGGCGGCTAATTGCGTAGATGTTATTTTTGTTAACTACTTAACCCTAGCGTATGATTTAAAAGAGGTTTTGTTGTCAACTAAAATCCCTATTTTTATTCATACGCATGGGTATGACATAACTTGGAATCTATTATCTATTAGCACAGGTAAAATGATATATACTGATGCTTATTTTAAATTTGTACGAGATATTTCTAGAAAATCGGTATTAATAGCTAACTCTAGGGATAGTAAGAATAGGTTGCTTAGAATAGGAGTATCAGATGATAATATTCTAATTAAAAGGTTTGGTGTGTCCATTGAAGGATTGGGCTTGAATAATAATAAGGAGAGTATAAAGATTTTATATCTAGGCCGATTAATAGATTTTAAAAGACCTGATCTTGTTATTAAAGCCTTTGAGAAAGCATGTGATAAGGGGCTAAAAGGTGAACTAATTATTGCGGGAGGAGGTTATTTAGAAACGACGTGTAAGCTTTTACAGAAAGAATCTAAATATAGGGACAAAATAAAATTGTTAGGAGTAGTGAGTTCTGAAGAAGGGAAAAAGTTACGTAGGGAATGTGATATTTTTACTGTACATAATTGTAAGGGGATATTAACGAATCAATGTGAAGCTTTTGGTGTATCTATTATAGAAGCGATGTCGGCAGGTATGCCTGTGGTGACAGGTAGAAGCGGTGGAGTAGTTGACTCTGTGGTTGACCGTGAAACTGGCTTTCTTTTTACACCCGGTAATGTTAATGAGCATGCTGATAGATTGCTTGAGTTGGCACAAAATGATGAACTAAGAGTAAATATGGGAAAAAAAGGGATTGAGCGCGTGAAACAGTATTTTTCATTAGAAGGGGAGAAAAAGTTTTTAATAACTATGTTGAATTCGGTTCTATAGGTAGTTCAAACATTTTTTATCCAGTTTTCAAACTGTACAATCCGAAATACCCGTGATCCTATGTTCACTTCACCTTTTTTGTGTTTTAGCAGTTGTTGCTTTATGAGGCTGGTATTGTACAGTCCTCGGTTTAATGTCGCCTGACTGTTGATTATATCAGCAAATGGCTCATATAAATCACCTCGTAGCCAGTCATCAATAGGCGTTGGGAATCCCATTTTGTCTTTACGGGTTCTGACTAATTCCGGAATTTTGTTTTTCATCGCATTTCTTAAAATATATTTATTCCAAAAGGCATGCATTTTATCTTCATCTGGCAATGAATAGCTATATTCTATGAGTCTGTAATCCATAAAAGGCAGTCGAGCTTCCACTGAATTGGCCATTGAATTGCGGTCTTCAATTCTCAGGTATAAAGGAAGCGGATATTGATTGATGGAGTAGTGCAAGGCATCACTGAGCGTTTCATCATGATGATATTCAAGATTCAGCTGATATTGGTTTTTAAAATCTGATATATACCATGGGTCTTGCCTGAGTGCTGTAATTTGTTTTTTCAGTGCTTGTGTACGATACAGTGGTATATGGCGAGATTTTATTCTAATGTATGTGAGGAACAGATCAAATAATTTTTTCCGTTTATTACCGCCCTGTTCTTTGATAAAGCTATTGAGTTCTTTATTCAAGGTATTGAATTTTGCGCTTGATAATAAACTGTACCAGAAATTTTGAAAATAATTAGGGTACCCTGCAATTGCTTCATCTGCTCCTTGTCCATTGAGTATGACTTTAACACCATCATTGTGAGCCATTTTCATGAGTTTGTAGCCGACCAGCGCAGTAATGGAATGCATGGGTTCATCATGCATTTTTAGAGCACTGTCGAACTCATCCCAGAGTTCTAAAGGTTTTGAGGACAAATATTTAATATCGGCGTGAGTATATTCCAGTGTTTTATCAATGTATTGTGTTTCATCAAATTGTTTTGAGATAAATGAATAGGCATGAAGTTTTGAAGGGTTATTACTGGCGTCAAGTTGCCGTTTCATTTCACAGATAATGGCTGTTGAGTCCATACCCCCTGACAAAAAAACACCTACGGGCACGTCACTGCGTAAGCGTAAGTTCACGGAATCTTTAAAGTGTTGGTAATATTGTTCAGCATAATTCAGAGATGCTATTTCTTTCTTTTCTAGTTTCCAGAATTGCCAGTGACTGAAGTTCAGGTTTTGAGTGTCTATCTGGAAGGCATGACTAGCTGGAATTTTTGTGACGTTATCAAAAAAAGTATCATTACTGTCTTCAAGGATGCCGTAAAAAAGGTATTTAGAAGCAACCTGCCAATTGACTTGTTTGTTGATGGCGCCACTGGCAAACAGGGCTTTTATTTCGGATGCAATGAATATTTTTTCGGCTGTTTTATGGATATAGAGTGGTTTTATTCCAAAGCGATCACGGGCACCAAATATTTGTTTGTTTTTGTTGTCGTAAATCAGGAAGGAAAACATGCCGTTCAATTTTTGCAGGCAGTTTTTTCCCCATTGAATATAAGCGGTTAATAGAACTTCGGTATCACCATTTGAATAAAAGGTATGGCCCAGATTTTCCAGTTCATTTTTTATTTCCAAGTAATTGTAAATTTCACCATTAAATACAATCAAATATTCCTTTTTCTTATCCCACATGGGTTGGTGAGAAGCCTGTGAAAGATCAATAATGGAGAGTCTGCGAAACCCAAATGCCATGTTGTCAATAATTTCATAACCGCTGTCATCAGGCCCCCGGTGACGGATACTGTCCATCATATGGTTGACAGTATCGGGCTTGTTTAAAGTGTTTGTGTTATCCAGTAGAAAGACAAATCCACACATGTTCTTATGATCCTTTTATTAATTGTCGGGTGTCCTGAAATAATTGTTTATTTATTATCCATAAACACATGATGAATACTGTGGCGCCTAAAATGATTTCCAGACTCAAATTAAGAATTGCATTGGGAAAGGTTATAAATTGTTTTTCATAATGTACGATAATGACCATCATTGTCGATGAAAATGCTGGTTTATAGGTCTCTCTGACAAGAAGGGACATAGGAATCTGAGAAGCTTTAAATGTGCGATAGGTTTCAATAAAAAAAACAAGAGGGTATGCTGATACCCAGGCGATGCATACTCCCTGTAGCCCCCAATTTATTCCCGCAAGGTAAAAACTAATTGGCATAATTGAACATGAAATAATTAAATTAGTCAGGCTGGTTCCCGGTTTTCCAATGGCTCTTAAAAATGTGGGATAAATATTGCTTATCATCCGGATAGGCATAATTAGGGATAAAACCATAATGGGTAGCGTGACTTCCAGCCATTTTTCACCTAGTACAACCGGTACAAATTCTTCAGCGGTAATAAAGAGTCCAGAGAAAATAGGAAATGACAGTAAGCCTATGTAACGAATAGCATTACTCATTGCATGAGTTAATTGTTTTTTGTCTTCTTGGATTTTTGCAAAGGCTGAAAATGCCACTTGGTTAATGATAGCATTTAGTTTTTGCATGGGTAGGGACGATAAGTCCATGGCAACTGAATATAAGCCTAGTGTCTGTTTGCCTAATATTTTACCTATAATAATATTGTCAGCCTGGGTATATAAGAACCATAGTATACGCTCTGTCGTGACAATACCGCCAAAATAAATATGTCTTTTTATCCGTTTTAAGCTAAATCCTGGGGTAGAAAAATAGGGTTTTACAAAGAAAAGCCCACATAAAGCTACAATGCTGATGCCTATGTTTCCTGCGATCAATGCCCAAATTCCAAAATTCATTATGGCCAATGTCAGGGTAATAATGCTGCCGCTTATTGTTGCGATCAGGTCAATCAATGATTTTGATTTAAAATTCATCTCTCTTAATAGTAGAGAGCTGGGAATTATTGAGAATGCAATCAGAATAAATTTTACAGAGAGTACTTGGATAAAAATGACAAGTTGAGGCTCGTTGAAGAAGCCTGCAATTGGGTAGGCTAGTACTATTGACGCTAAACACAGAATTAAGTTGATGAGTAAAACGAAACCAAATATATTTTTTAGATCATCTTTGCTAATTTTTTTTGCTTGTACAATAGCAGAACCTAGCCCCATTTCGTAAAGTAAAGTCAGAAAACTAATCAGAATAGTTGCCAAAGCCATTAGTCCGTATTCTTCTGGCGTTAAAATACGGATAACGATAAGTGTTGATGCCCAGGTAAACAGTTGGGCGAGTAATTTACTAAAAGCAGACCATTTCAAGCCTGAAATAGTTTTTGTTTTAATGTCCAATGGTTTATTTCCAAATGCCCAGTTTGATTAGTTTATTGCGTAAACCAGGAGGAGGGTGTCCATCCTGATAAGCTTTTTTTGCCATTTTCAATGCTTGATTATATTGTTTCAATCGAAT
>CAJXLZ010000072.1 GCA_913056505.1 uncultured Desulfurellaceae bacterium | reverse complement strand
AGATGCTTGCTTATGATATTAAAATTTATCCAAGTTACTACATCACTATACATAGGGATATCTCTTATTCCGAATTCTTTTTGAGATCTTTTGAAAGTTTCCCATTTTGTTCTTGAAATCTTCAACTCAGCGAGAGTTTCATAAATAGTTCCTCTCAGGTGTCTTGCTAGAACATTCCCTATTAAGTCTATAACAACTATTCTATGTGAAAGCTTTTTTGTCTTTCTTGGTTTTGAATTCAAAGACCCTTTCGTTCTGCCTGGACTAATAGGTTTTGGTCGACCTTTGTGAAAAGCTCCGATAGCATCTTTTTGTTCTTGTGATAACTTTCTAGGAGCTTTTCCACCACGAGCCTTTGCTGCACGAAGTTGATTTTCATAATCCCTTTTTGATTTTGCTTTAATTTCAGGAACTTCTTTTGAAGTTGTTGCAACTCTTTCTACAAAAAAATCCGTAGAATAAGCAGTTCCTGCTCCAAGGGTGCTACTCATCTTAGCAACATATTGCTCTGCCTTAGTTAAGTCTGAATATTCTAAATTCCTGTAATAAAATGTCATTGATCTCATATCGTGTATAAGCTTAGTTTTAAGTGATTCTTTATAAAGCTCTAATTCATCGGAGTGGCTTGATCTTCCTGATTTAATATAGCTGAATTCTCTAACTTTATTAAATGTAAAGTAATCATAAAATTTAGAAGGAATATCTATCTCAGTTCCGTTCACTGTAATAAAGAGGTTTCTATTTTTATCTTTAATTAAGGTTGCTCTATAAAGAGATACGATTTGAACTTGAGGAGTCTGAGGAGTCACGGTAGTTTCATTTTGAGTAGTTTCATCTTGAGTAGTTTCATTTTGAGTAGCTTGAGTCATAGTAGATCCTATTTTCATTATTTGATATTCAGTGATATTTAAGGTAAATTCTCAATGCGGTATTTTAACTGAAGCCAAAAAAATAAAAATTTTTATTCTAAGCCTTAAGCCTCTAACCATAACACTCTAATAACTAATAAGGTATTAAGACCCTAAGATTATAAGTACCATAGACCTATAATCATAATTCTATATTCCTATAATCCTATAATCATAATCCTATATTCCTATTCTGTAATTCTTCTGTAGTCGTACTTCTATTCTGAGTTAGTAATAATATAATCCATAATCCATAATCCATAATCCATAATCTATAGACCATAATACATAGACCATAATCCTATTCTCACTGTAATCCATAAAAGGCTATAAGGCTATAAGGCTATAAAGAATATGAGGTGGAATTGCTCGTGAATAGCTATTGATTCGCTATTGAATCGCTATTGATTCGCTAGTCTCAGCGAAGCTATATGACTATTTTGCTATCGTGATTCTTGTTGAAGATCCGATATTGTTCTGATGAAGATCCGATATTGTTCTGATGAAGATCCGATGAAGATCCGATGAAGTTTTGTCATTTGTCTCTATTTGAAGTGGGTTATATACACCCGAAACACATTTCTGACTCTCATGACTTAATTTTTATAAAAAATGCCAAAGTTTGTATAGACTTTTAAAATACTCCTCCGCTTTCGGAACACCTCCAGTCCTTATTGAGAGAAACTAAAACATTTCAAGCCATAGGACACCCAGAAGACATTCGGGACACCTCGACAAGATATAAGCCTTTTAGAGTATAGTTTAAAATAAGACATAATAGGTTCTAATGATCTAATGACCTTATAGCCTTATTCTCTTATAGCCTTATAGGGAAATGGGGAAATGGATCTATATAATAGTAGATTTGTAATAGGCTTTATACTATACTGTAAAGCCTCTTTACTATAAAAAATATAAAAAGTTTATTAATATACAGAGAGTTTTCTTAAAAAATATTGATGATTAATTGATATATGAATTTTTCTAACTATTCCCTTGGGGAACTTGACCTGTGATGTTTGTTTTAGTACAGTAATTACAGGAGTTTGTATTTTGCTTATAAAATTCAATTGAAGTTTTATACCCTTTTTGCTTATTTTGCTCTGAAAAGGGTATAAAAAGTCCTTGAGATGGATGATTTGTGTTGACATTTTGCTGTAATCTGGTTGAAAATGGTAAAAATGGTGATTGCATATAGACCCAATATATGTGGGAGATCAGGTCAAGTTCTTCAGGGGTCTAGTTCAATAATTATTTGTTGGTGAGAATAAGTTCTGTTCAACAATTTGTCAACTGTAAATTAGAGACTAAGTTAAGCAAAATGAAAGCTAAGATAAGCTAAGATAAGCTAAGGTAAGCAAAATGAAAGCTAACTTATAGTATAATATAAAACAAAGGATTAAAAATGATAACTTTAGATAATTACAAAGAAAAACTTGGTGAAATAGATAAAATTGATTGGGAATGGATTAGTAGATATCGAATTTTAACTGAGAATTTCATTAGAGAGTTCCAGAATGTAGTTAATTGGAACTATATTAGTGCATATCAAAAGCTTTCCGAAGCTTTCCTCCGAGAATATCAAAATGAAGTTAATTGGGATTTGATTAGCAGATATCAAAAACTATCTGGGAATTTTATTATAGAATTTCAGGACAGAGTTGAGTGGGAATGGATTAGTGCATATCAAAAAATATCAGAAGAATTAATTAGAGAGTTCCAGAATGTAGTTAATTGGAACTATATTAGTGCATATCAAATTTTATCTGAAGATTTTATTCGAGAATTCCAGGATAGAGTTGACTGGTTTAGTATTTGTAAGAAACAAAAGCTAAGTGAATCTTTCATCAGAGAGTTTCAAGATAGATTTTAGGTTTTAATTAAGTGGTTTTTAAGGTAATACACAGTATAATATATTATAAAATATAAAGGATTAAAGTGAAAACACAAATTGATGAATTGCGAATGTTAATAGGTCAGAAAGTTGAGGTTAGTGATGACTCTGTAAATTGGAGATTAGAAGAACTTGTACATATTCTTCCTGATGAAATAGAGCAAAGATTTTTAACTCGAATTGATTTTGGTGATGCTTTCTTTTTTCAAAACAGAAAATTTGCTAGACCTGTCGAAGAAGAAGTATTTTACTATCGATATGAGAAGATGATTAATGATGGAGCAATTTCAACATCTAACCATATGACGGACAAACATGCTGATGAAAATGGATTCACTGAAAACAACGGCTGGTTTAAAATTAAAGAAAGCAAAAGAAAGTGGGATCATTAAAATGGGCTCTTCTTGATGTTGGAATGGATGCTACTGCATTGAGAAAATGTGAATGAATTAAAGGATAATAAATGTTTAATCTCTTCCTCATTTGCTTTTGTTATTCAACAAAGTGTAAAATTGGTTTATGATACTTTTGAAATATGTTAATCAAAGGAAAATGAAATGACAGAAAAAGAATTTCAAAGCACCTACAAAACAGGGAAGCCCCGGAACGAACACAAAGAAACCCGTCGGGAAATGCAGGCCGTGGAGCTGGAAGCCGTTGAAATAGCCAAAGAAATAAAACCTTTCAACTTTGATGAGTTTGACCGTAAGATGACCCGGAAACCAGGCGATGGGATAAAAGTATCCTATCAATACCAGCAAATGATTAATGAACTTACCAAAAATAAACAGTTTGGAACAGCCAGCAGTTATGATTTAAGCCAAAAATCAATTGAGACATTTATAAAACACAAAGGGAAAAAAATTTCAAATCTTACTTTCTATGATATAACACCGGAATGGTTACAAGAATATGAAACCTACATGACTGAAATAAAGAAGCGGAGCCTGACAACAGTCGGGATTTATCTAAGAGTCTTACGGGCTTCATTCAATAAGGCCATTGATGAAAAAGAGATTGACCGGGATTTTTACCCGTTCGGAAAACGAAAATATAAAATACCGGCAACAAAGAATGTAAAAAAAGCACTCAATCAAAGTCAGCTATCAATACTTTTTCATGCAATACCCAAAACGAGAGAGCAGGAAAAGGCAAAGGATTTTTTCTTTTTTTCCTATGCTTGCAATGGAATGAACATAAAAGACATTCTTTTGTTGCGGTTCAAAGATATTCAGGATGATAAAATTGAGTTTGTCAGGGCTAAGACAAAACACACAACTAAGACCCACTCAAAAGCCATTACAGTTTACCTGAATGACTTTACAAAAGAAATGATAAAGAAATACGGTAACCCGGATAAAACTTCTAATAACAGGGTTTTTGACATAATACCGGCAAATACCCCACCCGAACGACAACAGGTCGTAATTAAAAATTTTACCCGGTTTGTGAACCAGCACATAAAGAAACTATGCAAGGCAAACGATTTACCGGAGGAAACCTCAACGTACTGGGCAAGGCATTCATTTGCCACCAACGCCATCAGGAACGGCGCAAGCATGGAGTTTATACAGGAAAGTTTAGGACATGAAAACATGAAAACCACACAAAACTACTTTGCCGGTTTTGATAATGAAGCAAAAAAAGAGTTTGCTAATAAGATTATGGATTTTGATAAAATTGATTAATAGACCTTACATTAACTTATAAAACATTAAACTATGAAAAAGATTATTTTTATTTCACTGGCGATTTTCTTAACTTCCTGTATGAGTTTTCACGAAATTGCAAAAGGGACTTCACAAAGTGACATCGATTCGATTCCGAAAGGGGCAACAAAAATCATTGTGGAAAATGATAAATCCATGCAGGAAAATTACATAATGAGTTATCAAACTTTAATTTCTCAAAATTTCAAAATTGAGAAAAGCAATAAGAAAATGGGTTATATCCTTGCAAACAACACGGAACCGGGAGATACCCGGATGAGGTTAAATATCATTTGCAAAGACAATACAATAAATATCAATGTAGATTGGTCAGCCGGTACACAAACAGGGGCAATGATAAGCGCTATGGGTATGTATTCTGCAAACTTTACCTGGTATCATGCAAAATGGGCGAAAAACAATACAAAAAGCACCACAGCATTTTTATATGCTTTCAAATTTGCTCAAAAGCTGGGCGGAATAATAAAATTTGAATAATCGGTTTTGATAATTGGGGCAATGAAAGAAGCGTCAAAAAAAAACAGTTATGGGACAGGAAACATATTTAGATGAGTTTATCCAAAAAATACAGGAAGTTGAAAATCTGCATCATGTGCATATCTGGCAGATCGATGATAAAAACATAAATTTTGAGGGACATGTGGATTTATCTGATAATTTAAAGTTGACTGAGGTTTGTGAAATTAGAAATAAAATTGAATCAGTTCTGAATAAATTTGGAATCACTCATGTTACAATTCAGATGGAATATGATGCATGTCTTGACAAAAGCATAATAAAGAAGGTGAGAAAATGATGCCAGAAATAGGGTTGATTGTCTGTGGGAGCAGTGCACCCAACACAGGCTCACTGGCAGGAGCAGCAGCTATGGCGACAATTAAGGCATAAATACTTGTATGTATTAAGTATAGAAATAAAAAGAAGAGGTGGTGAAAAATGGAAAAGAAACCGGTAGAAGAAATAAAGACAGATTCTGCAAGAAACACAATCATAAACCAACACAAAAAGTTTGATAAAACCATTAGCGTTAACGGCTGTTTTGGGAGTTCAAATATTGGACAGAAAGCAGGATTTATTGCAAGAGAAATTGTTAAACAAATTCCAAATG
>CAJXLZ010000071.1 GCA_913056505.1 uncultured Desulfurellaceae bacterium | reverse complement strand
CAATAGATAAGCCGCTATGCGAAATGTCTTAGGGGTAGTTGATAGATATCTGAATGAACCTGTGTCTGTTAGTATGCTTGTATAAAGACAATCAGCCGTATTTTTGGAAATTTTGATACTGTTTTTTATAAATATTTCCCATAGGATACATCCAACGGCACTTGCAGCAGGATTAATCAAGTTAATATCACCAAATTTTGTATTTGTTTCATGATGATCTATATTTATAAATATCTTATTTTCAGCGTATGATTTTTCAATGCCGCATCTTCCTAGATCTGCAGAGTCTAAAGCTATTACAACCTCTACATCTTTATCGTTTCCTACTATTTGGATTTTATCATAATTTTCTAAAAACGAATACAACCTAGGGGGTATCGTAGGATTTTCAATAAAAACTGTTTTACCCAATTCCTTTAGTACATTATACATTGCCAATGACGAGCCTATAGCATCACCATCGGGATCTTTATGAGACACTACTAAAAAAGATTTTTTCTCTTTTAAAATTTCACCTATCTTCTCTATCATTGCTATCGCTCTTTATTTCTTTAAGTAAATTATCTATCTTAAACCCATAATTTGCCGAATCATCATAAAGAAAAGTAAATTCCGGCATATATCTAAGGCGTATTTTATCAGATACAATATTTTTTATATAACCCTTTGCATTATCCAAACTTTTTAAAACGGTTTTCTTGTTTACATCTTGATTTATAGAACTAACAAAAACTTTTGCATATCGCAGATCTTTGCTTAAAACTAAATCCGTAACAACAACGCCCCTAAGCTTTATATCCTTCACCCTCATCTCTATTATTTCAGACACTATTTTCCTTAATTCGCTTGACACCCTATCATATCTTTTGTAAGGATTATTCCTTCTTATCATGCAATATTCCTCTCAAATTTTATTATATAAACATTAAAATTGTTCTCTATGAAGCCTCTTATTTTATCAAACACAGAATCAATATGGATCATACGGTTAGACACAGTTGATATGCCCAAGGAGGCATAATTAACAATATCGTTATTATCTACCTCAGCAATTGATATATTGAACCTATTTTTTAATCTCTCTATTATGCTCTTCAATATTCTTCGCTTATCTTTTAAATTCAGGCTATCTTCAATTCCTATCTCAATTAATAAAGTGCCGACTATCACTTCAGCTCTCTTTGCACCTTATTAACAACATAAGCCTCTATAGAATCTCCAACCTTGATATCATTAAATCCCTCTATGCCCACACCGCACTCATAGCCCATCTGCACCTCTGATACATCATCTTTAAATCGTTTTAGCGATGTTATTTTGCCATCATACAGTATAATGCCGTCCCGCAATATTCTTATTTTTGAATTTCTTGTAATTTTTCCATAAGTAACATAACATCCTGCAACAATGCCTACCTTTGGCACTTTGAAGGTGTCTCTAATATCTAATCTTCCCAAAATTTCTTCTTCTTCTGTCGGCTCAAGCAATCCTGACAGCGATTTTTTTACATCATTTATTATATCGTAAATCACACTGTAGTTTCTTATCTCAATGCCCAAGTCTTTCGACATTTTTAGTGCTTCCTGAGTCGGCCTAACATTAAATCCCATAATAATAGCATTTGATGCAGCCGCAAGATTTATATCGGATTCTGTTATGGCTCCCACTCCTGAATGTATGACCTTTACAGATACCTCTTCTGTTGATATTTTAAGCAAAGATGATTTAATCGCTTCAATAGACCCATACACATCGGTTTTCAAAATAACCGGCAGCTCTTTTAGTTTTCCTTCATCTATCTGCTCAAATACATTCTGAAGGCTTATCTTATGCTTACTTAATGCTAACTGCCTTAATTCTTCTTGTCTTTTGGAAGCTATGCTTTTAGCAGTCTTTTCATCCTTTACCACAATAAGTGTATCGCCCGCTTCAGGAACTCCATGTAAACCCAGTATCTCAATTGAAAACGAAGGCTTTACCTCTTTTACTTTAGCACCTCTATCGTTAATTAGCGCCCTTACCTTTCCATAATGTGCGCCAACTATAAACGCATCTGAAAACTTAAGCGTCCCTTCCTTAACAACAACTGTAGCTACAGGTCCCTTATTTTTATCCAATCTTGCCTCTACCACTACAGCTTTGGCTCTTTTGTTAGGATTTGCTTTCAGTTCCATAACATCTGCCTGTAGTAGTATACTCTCAAGCAGATCGTCTATACCTATAAGTTTCTTAGCGCTTACATTAACAAAAATATTATCTCCGCCCCAATCTTCAGGAATAATTCCGTAATTAGACAACTCTTGCTTCACTCTCTCAGGATTCGCATTTGGTTTATCTATTTTATTTATAGCTACCACAATAGGAACGCCAGCAGCTTTAGAGTGATTAATTGCTTCTATTGTTTGGGGCATTACGCCATCATCTGCAGCTACCACAAGTACGACAATATCAGTAATCTGCGCACCTCTTGCCCTCATTTCCGTAAAAGCTTCATGGCCAGGCGTATCTAAAAATGTGATATATTCACCTTTTATCTTTACAGTATACGCCCCTATATGCTGTGTAATGCCACCCGCTTCCTTGTTGGCTATATTTGTTTTTTTTATCGCATCCAAAATAGAAGTTTTTCCGTGATCGACATGCCCCATAACTGTTACTACAGGTGGCCTTTTTACCAAATCTTCTTCTTTATCCTCTATATCAAGCAATTCTTCTGCTGCTTTCTGTTTACCTACATCTTCGGATATCTCAAATCCATATTCTTCTGCTATTAATTTTGCTGCATCAAGGTTTATAATATCATTTTTTCTCACAAGCATGCCAAGCTCAAACAACTTAGAAATTATATCGGAAAGATCTACGCCCAATTCTTTAGCAAATTCATAAACGGTTATACCCTCTTTTACCTGCAATTTTTTGCTTTCTTTTTCTGCTTCTTTAACTTTTTCCGCTTTTTTATATCTCTTTTTTGCTTTTAATATTTGTGGTGTTACAGATTCTATAAATTTTTCCTTTTGGGGTTTAGCTTTTTGTTTGAATGCTCGCTTTTCTGCTTTATTTTTTACAGCTTTTTGACTGATTTGTTTATCTTGCACAGATTTGTTTGATTTTGGCTTTTTGGTTTTAATATCCTTTATTGTTTCTGCTTTAGCTATATTCCAATTGTGTATAAACTCATTTGCCTTATCTTCTTCTATCCCACTAAAGTTGCTTTTTACTGCTATACCCTCATCATTCAATTTTTTTATAATAATACTACTTTTAGTATTCAGTTTTCTTGCTATTTCATACACCCTTATTTTCTTCACTTGCACCCTCCTTAAGTTTTTGCAAGACAAAGTCGCATGTTACTCTTTAGGAGCAAAGCCAGCATAATCATCATCTTGCTCATCTATCTCTGAGTTTTTTATTATATCTATACTATAGCCAGTGAGTTTAGCAGCAAGCTTTGCATTAATACCTGCTTTACCTATAGCCATAGAATATTCCTCATCTTCAACATATATCTTAGCCTTTTTGTTATCCTCGTCAATATCTACAGAAACAGCTTTTGCCGGAGCGATAGCGTTTCTTATATACACAGCAGGATTCGCACTCCACTTCACAACATCTATCTTTTCATCGCCCAATTCCTTGACTATGGATGATATCCTGACGCCCTTAGAGCCCACGCATGTTCCTATAGGATCAATGTGGGAATCATTAGAGTAAACTGCAACCTTTGTTCTATGAGAAGGGTCCCTTGCAACAGCTTTAACATCTACATTGCCATCTCTCACTTCAGGCACCTCTTTTTTAAATAGTTCTTTCACAAATCCAGGATGCGTACGGGAAAGTAACAGTTTTACTCCCTTGGGTTCTTCTAAAACCTCTATTACATAAGCTTTAATTAATTCACCTACAATATATTTATCGTTCGGAGCCTGTTCTCTTTTCGGAAGAATACCTATGGCATTCTTTAAATCCACCAAAACATCACCGTGCATACCCACGCTCCAAATCTCACCCGAAATTATTTTACCCACATATTCAGAATATTCTTCATAGGCAGAGTGCTTTTCTATATCTCTAAACATCTTAGACATAACAGATTTTGTCGTAGATGCGGCTATTCTACCTAAATTTTTAGTATCCAGCTTGACATATATCTTATCCCCAACTTTTACATCGGGATTTATAGACAGTGCATCTTTTAAATCTATTTCATAGTCTTTTTTAGCTGATTCTGTTACATCTTTTTCTATGAGTACATTTAATATTTTATTCTCTATATCAAGTTCAGTCTTAACCTTCCTATCCTCTCCATATTTTCTCAATACAGCCATTTTAATGGAATCAACAAGCGATTCTAAAACATCCTCTAAAGATATATTATGTTCTTTTGCTATAATAGATGCTATATTAAAAATTTCTTCCATTTATTCCCCCTACAACTCGTCTAAACGTGCTTTTTTTATATCATTTAAATTTAAGCTGACGAGCTCACTATCCGTTTCAATTTCTACATTATTATTCGTGCAGCTGACAATAATCCCCTTAAAGCGTTTTTTATCATTAATTTTATGATGAGTATCAATTATACACTTTTTTCCTATTGCATCCATAAAATGTTTCGGGGTTTTCAGATGCCTGTTAATGCCCGGACTAGATACCGTTAATAGATAAGACTTCTCAAATGGATTCTCAACATCCAACAAAACATCTATATCTCTGCTGACTTTACGACAATCGTCCAACGTAACACCTTCAGCCTTATCTATATATATGTTAATTTTATTTTGTAAATATTCAATATCATATAGTTCATACCCTAAGCCCTGAACAATAATTAAAATATCCTCACTCAATTTATCAAATTTCGGCATAAAAATTCACCCTTTTGCAAGACAATTCTTATATTGTAGTTGTTAATTGCTTAATTTCAAGAAAAATAACTAATTCTTCAAATTTTGATTTATATGAATAGACCTCATGGTATTATAAAGCAGCATGGCTATCGTCATAGGCCCAACCCCTCCGGGCACAGGCGTTATATATGACGCTTTCTTTGAAACCTCTTCGAAATCAACATCTCCTCTAACCTTTCCATCAACCTTGCTTATTCCAACATCCACTACTACGCTTTCTTCCTTTACCATATCGGCGTTTATCAAATGCGGCTTACCGACTGCGCTTATAAGTATATCGGCTTGCTTTGTCTTCTCTTTCAGTTTATCCGTATATATATTGCAAATTTGAACAGTAGCATAGGCATTTACAAGCATAGACGCCATAGGTTTGCCTGTTATATTACCAGCTCCAACTATAACAACATCTTTGCCTTTTAATTCTATATTGTATTCTTCAAAGAGACGCATTATACCCAACGGCGTACATGGATAAAACATAGGATTTCCTCTTACTAATTTACCGGCATTATACGGATGAAATCCATCAACATCTTTTCTATAGTCTATTGCTTCTATAACCTTATTTTCATCTATGTGCTCAGGCAGTGGTAACTGAACAAGTATGCCATGTACCATAGGATTGGCATTAAGCATTTTAATCGCATCTATCAGTTCTTTCTCACTTATCTCCTCGGGCATCCTATGATTTATAGAGTAAATTCCGGCGTCTTCACATGCTTTTGTTTTCATATTCACATACAACTGACTCGCCGGATTATTGCCTACTAGTATAACAGCAAGGCTTGGCACAATAGATCTTTTTTTTAG
>CAJXLZ010000070.1 GCA_913056505.1 uncultured Desulfurellaceae bacterium | reverse complement strand
AAAATACCATTCCTAAAATTCAGCACCTTAAACTTACATTTAAGTTTTTCATCAAATACAATTTTTAAAGCGTTTCTAATCTTCCACAAATCCACAGCCCTACTTAATTTTACATTGTTAAATAGTTCCTCAATGGAATCCGAAACACTTACAAATTCACTCATAATATGGTGTGCCCAGGGGGATTTGAACCCCCGGCCTTAAGATCCGGAGTCTTACGCTCTATCCGACTGAGCTACGGGCACTCTGTTTTTTTAGCATTATAACCCAGCTCTTTTCGCTTTTCCTAAGGACATTATCTACTACAGCACCCTTTGAAACAGCTGCCTTGGCAATTTCTGAAACACAAGAATAATCATTGATATTAACAAGCATATAATTGCCGCTTTTAACATTAGATAAGGCTCCTTTAACACTATTAACAACATCCTGCATTGTGTGATTTTTTAAATCCAACTCTTTGTCAATATTAAAAGATTTAGTTGTCTCATCCATTTTTATCTTGATAGAAATTGCTACTTTTTCTTATTTTTAAAGAAATCAGCATATTTCTTACTGAATTTATCTATTCTTCCGGCTCTCTCTATTTTAGTCTGTTTACCTACAAAAAATGGGTGACACGCAGAACAGACCTGCACAGTAAGATTAGGCACTGTAGATCTTGTAACTATCTCATTACCGCAAGCACATTTTATCGTTGTGACCTCATATTTAGGATGAATACCTTTTCTCATATTAACAACACCCCTTTTCTTAAAAAATCTTCGGGCAATATATCACATTTTATATAAACAGTCAAACTTTATGCAAAAACCTCAATTACTGTATATAAGCTATGTGATATTTTTCTTAACGGCATTGGATATCATATTTATGCATTTATCTAATATTTGCTCGTCTTCCGATTCAACCGTTATCCTAAGAAGCGCCTCAGTACCTGAATATCTTACCACCAATCTTCCCGTACCGTTCAGCATACCTTCAGCATTTTCCACCGCTTTTTTAATATCGCTTATTTCATCTAACGGCGGTTTGCTCCTTACTACTATATTTTCCGTCTTTTCCGGAATAACTCTGAAATTCTTGCATAATTTTGAAATACTCACGCCTCTCTTTTTGGATATCGACAGCACAGCTAAAGCGGTTATAATACCATCACCCGTTGTATTAAAATCCGACAGCACAACATGCCCGGACTGCTCGCCGCCTAAATTAAAACCACCATTTAACATTCTTTTTACTATATACTTATCGCCTACATCTACGCGTTCTAATTTCACTCCTATTTTATTGAGATATTCCTCAAGGCCATAATTTGTCATAACTGTACCAACTACAGTGTCTTTTTTTAATTTTTCCTCTCTCTTCATATCTTCTGCCAGTATAGCGAGAATTTTATCGCCATTTATTACATTGTAGTTATCATCCACCATAATGACCCTATCGCCGTCCCCATCAAATGCTATGCCTACATCTGCCCTATATAGTTTTGTGGCTTCTACTATAGCATCAGGATATGTAGATCCGCATTTATCGTTTATGTTAACACCATTAGGCTTGTCATTAATCGCTATAACCTCGGCGCCCAACTCTTCAAATATCATAGGTGCAACTTTATATGTGGCGCCGTTTGCACAATCCAAAACTATCCTTAATCCGCTTAAACTGAGTGAATATGGAAAAAAACTCTTAGCAAAAACAACATAACGTCCCAAGGTATCTCTAATTCTAAATGCTCTGCCTATCTTATCACCTGTAATATTTAGGTCTTTCAATTTATCTTTTAATACAAACTGTTCAATAAGTTCTTCCACTTTATCGTCAAGCTTTAGCCCCTCATGTGAAAATATTTTTATACCGTTATCATAAAATGGGTTATGGCTGGCAGAAATAACAACCCCGGCATCTGCTCTCATACTGCGCACTAGAAATGCTATAGCAGGTGTAGGCATAGGACCCACAAGATATGCATCCGCACCGGTTGATACAATGCCGCTTGTTAGAGCAGATTCCAGTAAATAACCTGATAACCGCGTATCCTTTCCTATTATGATTTTATTTTTTCTGCCATCTTTACCAAGAGCACAAACAAGCGCCCTCCCTATTTTGTACGATATGTCGCCGACCAGAGGATATGTGTTGGCTCTTCCCCTTATGCCGTCTGTTCCAAATAGCTCCATCTATAAAGCTCCTATATATTTTATTGTAATTGTGGCAATTGTTAAATATATCAAAAGCCCTACTACATCATTCATGGCAGAGATAAACGGCGATGCCGCAACTGCCGGATCTATATTTATTTTTTTCAATCCTACCGGTAATAACGCCCCTATTATAGTGGACAAAAACATTGATAAAAATAGAGATATACCAACAACTAAAGCCAAATTTAAACTGTGCTGAAATACAAAAGCCATTATGAAACCAAAGAAAGCAAATAGAAATCCTATGGATAAAGCTGTATTTAATTGTCTCATCAATACAGTTCTCACACCGCTTTCATCAAATTTTCCGACTGCCAAACCCCTGACGACAATAGTTTGCGATTGTTGCCCCGTATTTCCCCCCAATGCCATAATAAGTGGCATAAAAAAAGAAAGAGATATGGCTGTTTTAAGTGTACCGTCAAAATATTTTAGTACACCGCCGGATATAGACTCGCCTATCAAACTGATAATAAGCCACGGGGCTCTATATTTTATTATATTAAAAATTTTTGTTTCTTCCATTTCGTCTTCACTTGTACCGGCTAATTTATATATATCTTCTGTGGTCTCTTTGCGTATAACATCTACAATATCATCAACATTAATAACACCTACAAGTCTATTCTTGCTATCTGTTACAGGAATAGATAAAAGATCATATTTTTCAACGATTTTTGCCACCTCTTCCTGATCTAAATTAGTCCGCACCGAAAGTACATTCGAATTTACCAAATTTTCTATTTTGGCACTTGGATCCGATGTTATTAATGAACGCAGAGAGACAACACCAATCAGGTGATTATAATCATCTACGACATACACATATATTATTTTTTTACTTTTACTTGCTTTTCTGATCTCCGCAATGGCTTCTTCAACGGTTAAATTTTCATTGATAGAGAAAAAATCGGGACTCATAATGCCGCCTGCAGAATCCTCGGGGTATTTCAGTAAGGCGTTGATTCTATCTCTAAAATCATCATCCATATAGTGCTGCAATTCATCTGCTTTTTCTTCATCTATCTCATCAAAAATATCTACTGCCTTGTCTATGGATATTTTTTTCAAAACTTTAACTGACTCTTCCGGCGGCATCCGTTCTAATAAACTAGCGGCCATTGTGTAATCATCCAAATTTTCAATGGAAGATGCTTTTAAATCCTCATTTTGGATGGCATCAAAGGCAAATATCCGCTCCTCCGGCGTCAAATTCTGCAGAATCTTTGATATGTCAGCAGGATGCAGTTTCTCAAAAATATGTTGTATGTTGGGTATAGCTTCTTTTCTTATAAATTTTCTTACGGTCTTAACCAAAATCTGCGTATCATCGTATTTATCAAGCATATCAATACCTCGGGTCTATATATTCTTTAACAAAATGTTCTTTTTTAGTCCAATTCTCCTTAGGCTTGACCCATAAATCCAAAAACACCTTAGTGCCTAAAAAATGCTCGATTGCTTCTCTTGCCTGTTCTCCGATGTTCTTTATCATTTGACCATTTCTGCCTATAATGATTTTTTTATGAGATAATCTTTCAACTATTATTACCGCTTTTATATAATACAGGTTTTTATCTTGCCTATATTTCATTTCATCTATCATAACAGCAGTGGAATAGGGTATTTCATCTGAAACGGTATTCATTAGTTTCTCTCTTATAATTTCAGCAACTATGAAACGCTCAGTTTCCGTGCTAATAATATCTTCGTCATAATATTTAGGACCCTCATCCATTAAACCTAATATGGCATCCAAAATTTTGTTTTTTGCATCTGTGTCTTTAAGAAGTGAAACCCGTAAAATAGCATCAAATACAGCTCTATCTGTAAAATTTTTTTCTATCTGCGCCGCTTTATCCTCATTCATTAAATCCATTTTATTTATTATTAAAACAGCTTTTTTTCTCTTATTTTTAATGACGGATAGATACTTTTCAATTGTATCGTCAATCATTCCCAAATGATCCGTTACAACAACAACAACATCTGCATCATCTACAGCATCATCTATAAAACCGATCATTACTTGGCTTAATTTCTTTAAGGATTTATGCGCACCCGGCGTATCTGTAAATATAATTTGATACCTATCTGAAGTTAATATACCACGAACGCTCTTTCTTGTAGCCTGAGGTTTGTATGATACAATAGCAATCTTTTCACCTATAAGCAAATTCAGTAGGGTTGACTTGCCTGTATTGGGTTTTCCAACTATGGCAACAATGCCTGATTTAAACATCTTTAAAACCTATTATTTTTACGGCCTGTTTAGCCGCATCCTTTTCAGACTCTTTTTTGCTTTTTCCTGAGCCTATACCATAACTTTTATTATTAATAAACACCTCACAATAGAACACTCTATTATGTTCTTCTCCCTCTTCCTTAACAATCTTATATTCTGGTAAACACGCAAAATACTTCTGCGTCTTTTCCTGAAGATATGTCTTATAATCCACAATAGTTTTACTATTTACAACCATATCAATAGTCTGTTTCAAGTTGTTCAATATAAATTTACGTGCCTCATCCATTCCACCATCAATATAAATCGCACCAACTATAGATTCAAATGTATCTTCCAAAATACTGTCGTTGAAAACAATACCATCTTTTCTCTCACTTTTACCTACATTTAAATATTTATAAACGCCAAATTTAAGCGATATATCGGCAAGGGTCTTTGAGTTTACACAAGCAGCTCTGATTTTTGACAACTGTCCCTCATCCATATTTTTATACGTATTAAGCAAATATTCTGTAACAACAAGCTCAAGTACGGCATCGCCGAGAAACTCCAGACGTTCATTTGATTTAAGTTTATTTTTGACAAAAGACTTGTGTGTCAATGCCTGGTTAAGAAGTTTCTTATTCTTAAAGGTATATCCTATCTTTTCTATTAACTCCTTCATCTAAATATATCTATCCGCGGAATCTGCAATAATCGTTACTATATTTTTCTGCGGAAACCTTTTTTTAATCTCTAATGCGGCATAAACCGCAGCGCCGGAGGATATTCCTGAAAACACACCATCTTCTGAGATTAATTTATTCATATACGAAATGGCGTCACTATCGCTGACAGTAATAATTTCGTCAATTAATGAAACATCCATTACCTTAGGAACAAAGCCTGCACCTATGCCCTGTATAGAGTGAGCACCAGGCAACCCACCACTCAACACTGCACTCGATGCTGGTTCAACAGCTACTGTCAAAATATCGTTATTTACCCTTTTTAAACGGCGTGCGATGCCGGAAAATGTCCCCCCTGTGCCAACACCAGCTACGAATATATCGACCCTACCCAAATCATGCATTATCTCTTCTGCTGTAGTATGTTCATGAACATAAGGGTTTGAGGGATTTGAAAATTGATCAAGCATAGTATATCCCTCTTGAACAAACTTATTCGCCAAATCTATACTGCCCTGCATACCCTTTTCTTTATCCGTTAGCACAACATCCGCACCGAATGATTTCATTATTTTTATACGCTGTCTACTCATATTTTCGGGCATTATAATCTTCACAGGGATATTAAAATAGGCGCCCAGAAATGCCAAAGATATACCTGTGTTGCCCGATGTAGGCTCAACTATACCCTTATCAGATATTATATTTTTTTTCTTCGCATCCGTCAGCATAGATAATGCTGTTCTGTCCTTTATCGATCCTGTAGGATTAAAATATT
>CAJXLZ010000069.1 GCA_913056505.1 uncultured Desulfurellaceae bacterium | reverse complement strand
CATTAAGGTCAAGGTTCGTGCCGACTCGTACCTGAGGCATTCTTGCAGCATTGTTAAAACCAGCCGGTGAATTCCAGTTAGCTGAAAATGTATGAATCTCTTCAAGGCGCCACTCCTGACCAATCAATACATAGAAGTTTTTAAAGTGATGCTCTACAAATGATCTTCTAATTCTGAAGTGACCCGGGGCAAAATCACCCTCAAATTTGCCTGTTAGATTTGCGTCCTCATTCTTAAAGTTTAGACCCAATCTTGTTCTTGAAACTGTTGAGTAAAACTTTGTTTTGCTATCCACGTCATTAGAATTCCCTTCCTCAGATATGTAAGGCACGTTGGTGTTAGTCACGGTACCCTGCATATCATTTGCCCATCCGGCTTCATACCTAAGGAAACCATACAACTGAACTTGCGTGTCACCCTTTACTGCCACTGTACCCGCTGACGCCACTGTAGGCGTTGAAACAGCGGCTACTCCGCCAACCAATGCCGCTGCTGCTACCAAGCTAATAAATCTCTTTTTCATACTTAAAACCTCCTAAAAGTTTTAAAAAATTAAAATCCTCTTTGAAAATAAACCCAAAAATGTAATTTGTCAAGTATTTTTTTATCTATCACCCCCTATTTTCGTAGTTCAAAATAAAATAATGTTCAAAAAAACCACCATACATTTTTACAAATATACCAATAAAAGATAAATGTCAAGTATTTTTTATATTTTTTATTAATTTATATTTATTTTTTATATTGAAAGCGAAATTTACAGAGTATAGATATGAATTATAAATGATATATGGCAGATGTTAAATTCCCAGTCATTCCATTATTTTCCTGTCATTCCCGTGAAAACGGGAATCTGGAGTTTAGAATACGGAGTCTATAGTCCGGATTCCGTGTCAGGTGCGGAATGACAGTATTGTACTGGTGCCATGCTTTAGATTCCGTATCAAGCACAGGGTGACAGAAATAAACAGCACGGAATGACAGAAATAGATAACTGTGATAGATTTATATTACATTGGAATGAATGATGGTATATATTTTGATATTGGATTTATGGCCTGTTTTATGATAATATTAGCCACTTAAATTGTGTTTGGAGGTAGTTGATGACATCATTTTATAAAAACGCACTGCTTTGGACAATTATAGCCGTAGTTATGGTGCTTTTGTTTAATATGTTTAATAAACAAACCTATAATTATAAAACTCTTAAGTATAGCAAACTTATTGAGTTTGTAGATAATGATAAGGTAAAGAGCGCATCCATAAAGGGCAATTATGTTTATGTGAGTATAGATAAAGTAAAATACAAAACCTATGTTCCGGATGTTCAGAAAATATCAAGCATACTTATAAAACATAATGCCGATGTAAGCATATCGCCCAAGAAAGACAATTCGCTTTTGTCCAATTTGTTGATCTACTGGGCGCCTATGCTTGTTTTTATACTGCTCTGGTTCTATTTTATAAATCAAATGAATAAAGGCAACAAAGCAATGTCATTCGGAAAAAGTAATGCCAAATTAATTATAAAGGATAAAAACATCGTTACATTCAAAGATGTTGCAGGAGCAGATGAGGTAAAAGAGGAATTAGAGGAAGTTATAGAATTTTTAAAATATCCCAGAAAATTCTCTCGTTTAGGTGCAAAAATACCAAAGGGCGTGCTGCTTGTAGGCGCTCCGGGAACCGGCAAAACGCTACTTGCAAAGGCTGTGGCAGGAGAGGCGGGGGTGCCTTTTTTCAGTATAAGTGGCTCTGATTTTGTAGAGATGTTTGTAGGTGTCGGCGCAAGCAGGGTAAGAGATCTATTTAATCAAGCCAAACATAATGCCCCCTGCATCGTCTTTATTGATGAAATAGATGCCGTAGGCAGGCAGCGTGGCGCAGGCGTAGGCGGCGGCAATGATGAGAGAGAACAAACACTAAATCAACTGCTTGTAGAAATGGACGGATTTCAGACTGATACCAATGTGATAATAATGGCCGCAACAAACAGGCCTGATGTTTTAGACCCTGCACTTTTGAGGCCGGGGAGATTCGACAGACGTGTTATTGTTCCAAAACCTGATATCAAAGGCAGATTTGAAATATTAAAGGTGCATACAAAAAATGTACCGCTATCGGAAGACGTAAATTTAAACACAATAGCTAAATCAACACCGGGTTTTGTCGGATCGGATCTGTCTAATCTTGTTAATGAAGCAACGCTGTTGGCTGCTAAGAACAATAGAGACAAGGTTTTAATGAGTGATTTTGAGATAGCCAAAGACAAGGTGCTTATGGGGCCTGAAAGAAAAAACGCAATTATAAGTGAAGATGAAAAAAATATAACGGCCTATCATGAATCGGGACATGCAATTGTAGCAAAAGTTTTGCCTAAAACTGACCCCATTCATAAGGTCAGCATCATACCAAGAGGCATGGCGCTCGGCATAACTCAGCAGCTACCTGAAGACGATAGATATATGTACGATAAAGAATATCTTCTGAATGAGATAGCGGTCTTAATGGGTGGAAGGGCTGCGGAAGAAACGATATTGGGCATTACAACGACAGGCGCAGGCAACGATATACAAAAGGCAACTGATCTTGCAAGAAAGATAGTATGTGAATGGGGTATGAGCAGTTTAGGTCCGGTGTCTTATTCCAACGAGGATCAGGAGATTTTTCTCGGCAGAAATATGGCAGTGCAGAAAACATACAGTGAGGATACAGCAAAATCCATAGATATAGAAATTAGAAAAATAGTTGAAGATGGATATAAGAGGGCAAAAGATATTATTATTGAGAGACGCGAGCAGCTTGAAAAGATGGCACAGGCACTTTTGGAAAAAGAGGTAATAGATGCGCAGGAAATTAACACTATATTGGGGTTGTAAATGAAAATAGAAATGGTAAAAATTGATTCAATCAGGCAAGCCCAGAAACTCATAAAATCTACTGGGGCAGATGAGATATCCGTTCCTTTAATGGATAAAAAAACACTTAATCTGTCTTTCAAAATATACGACTGCAAATTTTATCATGCTAATTTACTGAAACAGGAGGCAATTAGCGTTGGTGCAGATTGTGCAATATCAAAACATGCAATAACAGCAAAGGTAGAATATTCAGATTGTTTACTATTTGGAAATGTTAAAAGCCTATTAGCGTTAAGTGAGAGGTTAAAAAGACAATCCTTTCTTTATTTAAATGAGCTGGGCAAAACCTTAGGAAAATTTTTATCTAAATATTTTGAATCGGATTATATCTTCCAAGCTAATAGAAAGATATATAATCTAAAAGACAGATTTGCTATTATGGGTATATTGAATGTTACGCCGGATTCCTTTTTTGATGGAGGAAAATATAACAGCATTGATAGTGCTTTAAAAAGGGCAGAACAGCTCATTGAAGAGGGATTAGACATTATAGATATAGGCGGCGAGTCCACAAGGCCGGGCGCTGATGCTGTGGATATCGATGAAGAGTTGAGGCGTGTTGTCCCGGTTATCGAGGCTATCAAAAAAAGGTTTAAAGATACCACTGTATCAATAGATACATATAAGTCTAAAGTTGCAAAAGAGGCTATAGAGGCAGGTGCAGATATAGTGAATGACATAAGCGGCTTAAGTTTTGATGAAAAAATGGTTGACCTGCTATCTTCTAATGAGTGCGGCATAGTAGCTATGCATATTAAGGGTAAACCTAAAAATATGCAGAAACACCCAAAATATGAACATCTTATTTATGAGATTAATAGTAAATTTGATGCTATCTTAAATAAAATTAAGGAATATGGAATTGATGATAAACGTATAGTGCTGGACCCGGGCATAGGTTTCGGGAAAGCATATTTAGATAATCTCACCATATTAAACAATATTAACTCATTTAAAATATTCGGAAGGCCTATTCTAATAGGGGCATCAAGAAAAAGCTTTATAGGTGCGATATTGGACAACGACCCTGACGAACGCTTATACGGCTCGCTGGCAGCTCACATAAGCGCATTTATAAATGGCGCATCTATTATAAGAACACATGATGTTAAGGCCACAAAAGAAGCATTAAAAGTAGCAGAAAGCATTACAAAAGAAAGACTTTAAAAAATTAATATAAATTTACATTAGCTGCTCAAGTGCTGTAAGTACGGCATCTTTCACGTCTTTTTTGTTGTTTGTATTGATTCTTAGTATGGGAATGTCCGAAGGCGTATTTGACATAATAGATTCTATCTCATCTTCCGGTATGGCATTTGGTAGATCTGTTTTGGTCAGCGCAAACACAGCAGGTAGTCTTTTCAAAGCTAAAAATTTCCTGTAATATGTACCCATCTTTTCAAGGGATTCTCTGTTTGTTGCATCTCCAAGAACAATCAGTGCGAGCGCATTTTTCACCAGACTGCCGTACACTACATCAAATCTTTCTTGCCCCGGTGTTGCATATATGTGTAGTACGAGATCTTTGTCTATGTTCAATATCCCAAAATCCATTGCTACGGTAGTCAAAGATTTAATACCCTTCAGATTGTCTTCCGAGACAGGTTTATCCGTTGTGATAGGTTTAATATCGCTTATACATTTAACAAATGTAGTTTTACCTGAATTAAAACTGCCGGTTACTATTATTTTATATATAGCCATTATAGTCCCTTAATTTTATCCATAATTTTGCGTAAAAATCCTTTCTTTATTTTGACATCAAATTTTTTATTTGTATATTCATCCTCTGGCTGCAACTCTTCAAAATCAATCATCTTAAGCATATACATATATGCAATTGCACGCAGAATATCCACACTTTCATTATATTGTTTCTTTAGATATCCAAATGTCAAATTGTCATTTCTAAAAAAGATATCTTCAAAACTTTCTATCTTACTAATCATAGGCAATCGTCTAATTATATTTTGAGGCGCTTTAATAACTATACGCTCTTTATTTTTCGGTAACAGCGATAAAAAATAATCTTTGTCTCTAATATCATTTATCCCATTTTTGATAAAACAGCTTACACTCTCCTTATTAAATTTTTTGCTGTCTATAGAGATAATATCTGACAGATCTAATTTTTCCCTGGCTACACTGATATCTTTGGCAAAAAACAGATCGCTTGGTTTATCAAATTCACAATATATAAAATAGAACTCATTACCCATTATAAAACCGTTGATCCTTTTGCCGTCTGCCAAAAAATCCATTTTTAAGTTGCCTTTCAGCGTATGGAAAAAATCTCCCAAATTATCTATAGGTTCATATTTTTTGTTTTTGATTATAGTATTGGGACCAGGTTTTTCCTCTGCAGGATGAATATCTACAGAATTTATAACGGAAGCTATATTGTCGTGCAGCTTTGGATAACTAAATATTGTTACATGCCTGTACGGAAAAACATTTTCTGTACTTCTTTTAAAAATTACGATATCAGGCTTATGTTCATCATATTTATCCAAAATAAGGGCTGCAAGTTTATTTTTTGTAATTACACTCCTGTTATCGCCTATAACAATTAAAGGATACTTGTAATCGGCAATGAGGCTCAACGCACTTTGGGGATTGTCTACGATATCCACCTCAAAATTATGCTCCGCGAATATTAATTCTAGTACACGCGCCAGCAAACTATCATTTAGTATAATTAAAACTTTACTGTAATTCATAACCATTTCCATTTATTTTTACATTTCTCTACATTAAAGTCAAGTATAATATATAGGAAAATCATTTAACAAAGAATTATATTAACTTACTCAAAGTATGTTTTCTGCAAAAAAAGAGCGCCGGGCGTGAAAAATGAGTTATGACAGCCTGTTGAAAAACTCTCATATTCCCTTGCTTTAAATCGCTGAATGAAAGCGGTCTTGTCCGCTCTACGCGCCTTTATGTTATTCCGTCCCCGCACCAAGTGTGTGGCAACATTGTTTTTCCTGTCATTCCGCACTGTCCTCTTG
>CAJXLZ010000068.1 GCA_913056505.1 uncultured Desulfurellaceae bacterium | reverse complement strand
TTGATGCGGATTTAAAGGAATTTTCGGCAAAATTGAAATATCCTTATAAGAAAGCGGAATATATGAGAAAAAAGATTATGCGCTTGGAACCTCTTGGCTGCGGCAGCTTGGATTATGTGGAATTTCTAATGCTGCAGGCGGATATTTTTTACAAAAGCAATAGTGATAAACTAAAGAAATTAATAACAATTATACACAATATGGGTAGGAAGATATCAAGGGAGAAGATAAAAGAAAAATTAAATATAGATGAATCTTTATTGGAAAAACTACTTGATATTTTATCCAATTTTGCTCTTTATCCTCTGGAATCTTATAAAAGCGACAATAACGATATATATATTGCACCGGATATCTACATAAAGCGCATAGATGGCAGATTAATAGCCATACCAAATGATAGTGTGATAAATGCATTTAAGATTAATGAAGATATGCTACATGAATTTATGAAAGATAGATCGGCAAAAAATTATATTAAAGATAAGTATAAAGAGGCAAAAAACTTCGTTTTGTCCTTGGTTAACAGGAACAAAACGCTTATAAAAATTATGAATATTATATTGGAGAAACAAAAAAGGTTTTTTTTAGGTGGTGCTCTGCTGCCGCTCTCAAGAAAAGATATAGCGGAAGATTTAGGGTTTAATGTTTCCACTATAGCAAGATCTGTTGCTAATAAATATGTTGAGTATGATGGTAAGATATTTGAAATGAAAGATTTTTTTTCATTTGGCAAGGATGGCATATCTAAAAGCTATGTAAAGAAAAAGGTTAAGGAGATTGTCGATGCCGAAGATAAAAATAATCCATTTAGCGATGATTTGATAAGAGATATGCTAAAAAGAGTAAATATTAATATAACACGCAGAGCAGTCACGAAATATAGAAAAGAGATGAATATTCCAAATAGTAGAGAGAGAAAATGCAAAAGGATGTAGATATGATAATGAGGTGCCTTTTGGCAGACCCCGATAAACCTATAAGCTATAAAGATATCATTGAAATTAATAATATAAAAAAAAGTAGAAGAAAGAGATTTCTGAGAAATTTGCATAGGCTTGTAAAGATAGGGAAAATCATAAAAACAAAGGATGGCAAATATAGGCTGGCAAATAGAATAGGTGTATTTCACGGCATATTTTCAAAGAAGTGTGGGGACTATTTTTTAGAAACTAAAGATAAATTGATCTATCTGCCCCGACTTGTTAATAGTGTAGGGGCATTGATAGGCGATAGTATTACAGTCAAGATATTTAACGGACGAAGGCACATAATTTCTAAAATAATAAAGGTATTGCATAGAGAAAAGCGTGCTATTATAGGATACATAAGAAAGCGTGATCAAGGTTGGTACCTCTATCCAATTGATAGAAAAGTGGAATTTATTGTTCTAATTAAGGATTTTAATAATTTAAGTTTTGATGATGGCTATTTGGCTCGTGCTGATATTATTGATTATCCTTCTCGCGATAGGCAAGCTTCAGGAAAACTCATAAAGGTTTATGGCGCGCCCGACGATGAGAGTATAGATAGATCGGTTGTTATTGATAAATTTGATCTACCCCATAATTTTGACCAATCTGTTGAAGAATATTTAGCCTCTATTGCTGCACCAAGCCAAAAGGATTTTAAGAACAGAGAGGATTTTAGGGATCTTGATACAATTACAATAGACGGTATTGATGCTAAGGATTTTGATGATGCTGTAGATCTTAAGAAAGATCTAAATGGATATAAACTGTATGTTCATATTGCCGATGTATCGCACTATGTAAAGCAAAATAGCCCTGTAGATATAGAAGCGCTCAAAAGGGGTTTCAGTGTTTATTTCCCGAGTAGTGTTATCCCTATGCTCCCTGAAAAATTGTCCAACGACATCTGCTCTTTGGTGCCTAATGAAGACAGATTGAGCTTAAGTGTAATTATTGATCTTGATAAATCCGGAAATATTAAAAAATACAGATTCACAAATGGCCTCATAAGAAATAAAAACAGACTTAATTATAGGTATGTGCAGGGCGTTTTAGATAATATAGAGGACGCCGATGAGAATCTTAAATCCAAATTGATGTTAATGAATGAGCTCGCGCATATATTGAGGGCAAAAAGACTTCGACAAGGTAGTATAGACCTTGATATACCGCAGGCTGAATTTGTTTTGAAGAATGGCACAGTGGTCGAGGTAAAGGAGCAAAAAAGAATATTTGCATATAGCATAATAGAGGAATTTATGCTTATGGCAAATGTATGTGCGGCAGATTTTTTGGATAAACATTTGGGCTATTTAATAAGAAGGGTGCATGAAAAACCGGATATGCTGAAAATAGCAGAATTAGTAAAATTTTTAAGGATTATGGGATATAATTTTAATATAAAAAATAGCGTAAATTCAAAGGACCTGTCCTTAATGTTGGATAAGATCAAAGATGATAAAAGTAAGAAAATAATATCTATGCTTTTGCTGAAATCACTGAAAAGAGCTGAGTATTCCTTAAAGGAAGAAGGACATTTTGCGCTTAATTTTGATAACTACACACACTTTACTTCCCCTATAAGGCGTTATCCCGATCTTGTTATACATAGGCTTATTAAAGCTGTTTTATCTAGCAATGAGAAGAGTGTGCATATGAATCTTAGAAATATAGTTGATAATATTAAAGAAAGAGAAATTATTACAGAAAAAGCGGAATTTTATATGAACGATATCAAAGCTGCAGGATTGGTTAAGAAACATATTGGCGATATGTTTACTGGCGTAATAACATCTGTAATAAGCGCAGGTTTTTTTGTCAGGTTAGATGATATTTTTACAGAGGGTTTTGTTCCTATTGCAACGGTTGATGATGATTATTATGAGTTTATAGAAGATATGCTTATGTTTATAGGGAGAAATAGTAAGAAAATGTATAAAATAGGTGATGAATTAACTGTTTCGCCTGTTTATGTTGATAAATACGCCCCAAGAATAGATCTAAAAGTTGTTAATATAAAGGAGATCCAAAATGGATGTTATTAGTATAGGATTTGGAAATTTTTTAAATAAAAATAAAATTGTCAGTGTATCTAATCCAAATTCTGCTCCTATGAAAAAACTTAAAGAACAGCTCAAAAGAGACGGTAAACTGATTGATGCAACAGAAGGAAGAAAAACGCGCTCAATCATAGTTATGGATTCCGGTCATATTGTGCTGTCCGGATTGGCTTCTGCTACTATAGCCGAGAGAATGGATAAATGAATATGATTTTTATTATATCTTCGCCGACGGGCGTAGGCAAGTCAACTGTATGCGACATTATACAAAAAAGGTATAGTGATATGGTTAAACGCGTTATTACCCATACAACGCGGATTCCAAGGGAAAATGAGCGCAATGGTGAGGATTACTATTTTGTCAATGAAGAGGATTTTCAAAAAGGTATTAAAAATGGCGATTTTGTAGAATGGGCTATGGTTCATAATAACTATTACGGCACAAGCAAAAGGGCTTTATATGACGTTTTAAATGCCGGATTTGATGTTATTCTTGCAATAGATGTGCAGGGAGCTATGAATGTTATAAAATTCTTTGATAACGCTGTGAGTATATTTATGCTGCCGCCGTCATTTGATGAGTGGATGAAGAGAGTTAACAAAGATAATGTGAGATATGATGTAAAGAATAGACTGAGAACGGCGATAGATGAATTTAGATATGTAAATTATTTTGATTATTGTATAATTAATGATGATCTAAATTCAACGACTAAATTATTGGAAAATATAATTGTTTCGGAACACTATAGGCTTAAATTTTCCAAAGATAAAGTCAATAAGCTTGTTTTAAAATTGAGCAAAGAAACTAAAAAATATTTGGGGGTATAGAATGGAACCGCGTAT
The DNA here is from genome assembly GCA_913056505.1 of uncultured Desulfurellaceae bacterium. Classification (GTDB taxonomy): domain Bacteria; phylum Campylobacterota_A; class Desulfurellia; order Desulfurellales; family Hippeaceae; genus CAJXLZ01. Next base: position 2,097 of record CAJXLZ010000068.1, on the reverse strand, counting down.
GTCTGTTGTAGTTAATGGGGCTTTAAAACATTTTAATAGTAGATATGAGCTTGTCAGGGTTGCTGCCTTGAGGGCAAATTCCCTTATAAGGGGTGATAAAATTTTGCTTGATCCGAAAAGGGTTGATGCTCATAAGTACACTACTATAGCACTGCTCGAAATGCAGGAAGGATTATGGGAGAAGAAATAGACAAAAATATACTTTCTCTTTATAAAGATTTTGAATCTAATATAAAAGTTAAGGATGTTGATCTAAATAATATTTATAGGGCTTTTTTATATGCTTATGAGAAGCATAAAACGCAGAAGAGGGCATCCGGAGAAAATTACATCATTCATCCTATCGCTGTAGCCAAGATTGTTTCTATGCTTTATTTGGATGAGCAGAGTATCATTGCGGCTCTGCTCCATGATGTTATTGAGGATACAGATGCGTCAAAAAATGAGATAGAAGAAAAATTTGGCAGCGATGTACTCTTTTTGGTTTTATCACTTACAAAAATAGGAAAGATAAAGTATAAAAGCAAAGAAGAGACGCAGGCAGATAACTTCAGAAAGATGATTATAGCTATGGCCAAGGACATAAGGGTTATACTCATAAAATTGGCGGATCGGCTCCATAACATGAGAACCATGTGTTATCTGAATAGAGAAAAACAGATAAGAATAGCCAGAGAAACTTTGGATGTATATGTTCCTATTGCGCACAGGCTTGGGATATATTGGATAAAATCTGAGCTAGAAGACCTAAGTTTTAAATATCTTTATCCGGAAGATTATAAGAATTTGGAAAAGCGCGTGGAAGAAAGCCTCAAACAAAAACAGGGAGTTATAAGATTTATAGAATTTCAAATAAGAGATGATATGCAGGAAGCCGGCATAAGCTGTAGAGTTAATGGAAGAGTAAAAAGTCTGTACAGCATCTATACAAAGATTAAACGTAAAAAGATAGATTTTGATGGTATTTATGATTTGATTGCTTTGAGAATAATAACAAAGACTGAAAGCGGATGTTATGCTGCATTAGGTGTAATACACAGTAAATACAAGCCTCTGCCCGGTAGGTTTAAAGATTATATAGCACTGCCGAAACAAAATTTATATCAATCACTTCACACAACTGTGTTTGGACCAGGCGATACCATAGTGGAGATACAGATAAGAACAGAAAAGATGCATGAAATTGCAGAAAGCGGTATAGCGGCACATTATAGATATAAAGAAGGAACAAAATTTGATAAAAATGATAAATATTTTTTGTGGCTTAGGCGTCTTTTAAAATGGCAGGGTGAGCTACATAATTCAAAAGAGTTTTTAAACACAATGAAATATGATCTGTTTATGCATGAGGTATATGCATTCACGCCCGCAGGTGATTTAAAGGTTTTACCAAGAGGTTCAACGCCTGTTGATTTTGCTTATTCTGTGCATACCGAAATAGGTAATACATGTGTGGGTGCAAAGGTTAACGGAAAAATGGTGCCTTTGAAGTATAAATTGAATAGCGGTGATATAGTTGAAATTCATACTCAGCAGCACCATATGCCTTCACGTGACTGGCTTAATTTCGTTGCCACCAGTAAAGCTAGGAGCAAAATAAGACAGAAGGTTTCAGAGAATGAGAAGAGAGAAGCTGCACGTATAGGTAAAGATCTACTTGCGAAAGAACTGTCCAAAATAAATATTGGTATACAGGAATTTATCAAGGAAAAAAATATTGATAGCATATATTCATATTTTGGGGCAAACTCTATAGATGAGCTTTTTTCAAGAATAGGATTTGGCAAAACTAGTGCACAATCTGTGGTATATAGAACATACTCAATTAAACCAAAAAAGCAGATTAAGTCTACTGGTGCAAAAATTACATATAAGGTTAATGTGGACGGTGTGGGCAATGTTATGATGAAATTGGCAAAATGTTGTAAACCTGTATATGGTGACGATATTATAGGTTATATAACAAGAGGTAGGGGCGTTGTGATACACAGAAGTGACTGCAAAAATATAAAAAGAATAGGATATGATTGTGAAAGACTAATAGATGTGGAATGGGACGAGAGCGGCAAAAAAATGCCCATAACATTAAAGGTTATA
>CAJXLZ010000067.1 GCA_913056505.1 uncultured Desulfurellaceae bacterium | reverse complement strand
CAAAAGATTTTGTCACAGACTCTTTTGCAGCAGGTATAGGGCATACAAGATGGGCGACACACGGGAAACCTAACACAATCAATGCGCATCCGCATACAACCGAAAAAATCTCCATTGTACATAACGGAATTATAGAAAATTTTCGCGAGTTGGATCTCTTTTTAAAGAAACATAATCGACATAAAAAGAGTGATACCGACTCAGAAACAATAGCTCTCTTGATAGATCTGTTCATAGAAAATAGCACATTTTTAGATGCATTTAAAAAAGCTGTGAGTATGCTTAAGGGCAGTTTTGCCATAGCTGCAATATCCGTAACTTCAAATGAATTATTACTGGCAAAAAATGAAAGCCCTTTAATAATAGGCATTGCAGAAAATGCATTTTATGTTGCCAGCGATATAGCTGCTATGCTGAAGTATACAGACAAATTCATCTATTTGGAAGATGGTGATATTGCGCAAATCGGCGAACATCTAACATTGTTTGATAATGATGGCAATATTGTTAAACGTGACATAAAGGTAGTAGATTGGGATGTGAGTTCAGCCAGAAAAGGTGGATATAAACATTTTATGATAAAAGAAATAGCAGAAGAGGCGGATGCTGTTAAAAATACCATTGCTCCCCGTATAGATGAAAATGGTGATATCTTGATTAAAGAAGAGCTATCCCTTACCAACAATTTTATTAAAAATATTGATAGAATCACAATTGCTGCATGCGGAACGAGTTATTATGCAAGCTGTGTATCTAAAAGCATTTTTGAGAAGTATACCCATATTCCTGTTAATGTAGAGGTGGCAAGTGAATTTAGATATGCTGAAAATCTATTTTCCAAAAATGAACTGTTTATTGTTGTGTCTCAATCCGGAGAGACAGCCGATACAAAGGCCTGCTTGAAATTAGCAAAAGAAAAAGGTGTAAGAAATCTATCTGTGGTTAATGTTAAAGAAAGCGCAATAGCGCGTATGTCAGATGATTGTCTGTATACGCTCGCAGGACCTGAAATTAGTGTTGCATCTACAAAAGCGTTTGTATCTCAACTTGCCGCATTATACATACTGGCTTTTTATATTGCTCAAGTGCGGGGCGAAGATATAACTTCACCCGCAAAAAAATTACGCAACATACCGAATGTTATGAAGAAAACTTTTAATGAAACGGACAAAATTATAAAAGAAATAGCAAAAAAGTATGCTAATTATAAGGATTTTCTATATTTGGGGAGAAATTTAATGTATCCTATAGCTTTGGAAGGGGCTTTAAAATTGAAGGAGATATCATATATTCATGCAGAGGGGTACCCCGCAGGAGAAATTAAACACGGACCCATAGCATTGATTGATGAAAATACACCCACAGTGATTTTGGCGCCGTTTAATGAACCCCTCTATTCAAAGACACTGTCCAATGCAAATGAGATAAAATCCAGGCTTGGCAAAGTAATTTTGTTATCCGATAAACAGAACGAATTGGCAGATGACTTTATAAAAATGGATACCGTAGATTATATGTTTTCTGCATTTTTATATGTTATGCCTTTACAACTTTTGGCGTATTATATATCATTATTTCTGGGAAATGATATCGATCAACCGAGAAACTTAGCCAAAAGTGTAACTGTAGAATGAAAACATCTCTAATATCGGAATTCGCATTTTTTATAAAAGATATAAAGTCTTCTAAGACGAGCAGATGGCTTATGTGCGCTATTTTGGTCGGCTTGGCTGCCGGTATAGGTGCAATTGTACTGTATGCACTTTTAGATATAACATCCACAATTTTATTAAATCATATTGCCGGTTTTCCTATAACACATCCCACGAACGAGCCACCGCTTATAAAAGAGGTAAGTCAGCCATTTAATAGGATATATTTTATTGTTATAGCAGCATCCGGCGGATTGCTGAGTGGGCTTATAGCCAATTTCCTATCAAAAGAAACGGCCGGCGGCGGTACGGGTACTGTTATAGGTCAATACCATAACAAAAAATCCATAGCGCTGAGAGTACCTTTTGTTAAATTGGTCGTTTCCGTTCTGTCTCTCGGCACAGGTGCTGCAGGAGGAAGGGAAGGTCCTGCAGCTCAAATAGGGGCAGGCTTTGGTTATCAAATAGGAAAGCTCTTTAAACTTTCCGACAAAGAAAAGCGCATATTGATGGTGTGTGGTATGGCTGCCGGCATAGGTGCTATCTTTAGAAGTCCTATGGGAGCAGCAATATACGCTGTTGAGGTTTTATACCAAGATCTGGAATTTGAATATGAGGCGCTACTACCTGCGTCTATATCATCCATTGTTGCATATTCCCTATTTTCTGCAAAATTTGGATGGGTGCATATGTTTTCAATACCGCATATGGTTTTCAGCAATCCCGTAGAACTCATCCCTTATACATTATTAGGCATTTTATGCGCTGCTGCGGGTATAATTTTCATTAACATATTTAATACGACATCAGATATTTTCAAGAAAATATCTTACCCACTGTATATAAAGACAGCCATAGGCGGATTAGTTATAGGCTTATTCGGTGCTATTTTGCCGAATTCTGCCGGAATGGGGTACGGTATATTGCAAAATGCATTTTTAAGCACCACAAGTTTTTATCTTATGTTTGCCATAGGAATAGTCAGAATGTTTACGACTTCTATCACATTGGGAAGCGGTAACTCGGCCGGATTATTTGCACCTATGCTTATAATAGGAGCTGCTTTAGGTTCAGGATTCGGTGGATACATATATCATCTGGCACCTGTTTTGGTATCTAACCCGGGTGCATTTGCCGTTGTTGGTATGGCGGGTTTTTTTGCCGCAGCAGCTAAAACACCACTTTCTGTTATCATACTTGTGGCGGAAATAACGGGTAATTATGAACTTATTGTTCCCTCTATGTGGGTTGTATCCATAAGCGTCATTTTAAGCTCACGCTTCAGCATAGAACGTTCGCAGGCAAAGAACAGAGCTTTATCGCCTGTTCATGAATATGAATATATGCACGATGTTCTGGAATCCATTAAGGTTAAGGATTTGATGATAAAAGATTTTGTAGCTGTAAAACAATCAAGATCGTTGAAAGATATATATGCCATACTATCTGAATCCAAACAGACGGATCTGCTTGTAGTTGACGAAGATAATAGACTTTCCGGCATTATAACACTTCAAGTTTTGAAGACAATATTGGGTGAAAATGAGATGAGTAACTTTTTGGTGGCAAGAGATGTGGCAAATACCAATCTTATTACTACACATAGTGAGGAAAATTTAAATACCCTTATGCATAAGATAGGGTTCAAAGAGATAAACACCGTTCCCATCGTTGACGATAGAGATAGTAGAAAAATTATAGGCGTTATAAGAAGGAAGGATGTTATAAAAGCATATGATAGAGCAAGAGGAGAAATTGAAAATATTAAAAGGTCTCAATAGTCAGCAAAAGAGCGTCGTTTTGGAAAACTCATCCAATCTGCTTGTTATAGCAGGTGCCGGAAGCGGAAAAACAAAAGCTGTAACACATAAAATAGCTTATCTAATTGATCAGTTAAGAAATAGTCCCGATGAAATATTGGCTCTAACATTTACAAATAAAGCGGCTAATGAGATGAAGGAACGCATAAAAAATCTTATTGGCAAAGCTGCTTTTGGTATGTATGTAGGCACATTTCATTCTGTAGCTTTAAGGATATTAAGAAATGAGGGTATTAATCCCACTATTTATGACACTAAAGATCAGGAGTCTGTTGTAAAGGAAATCTTAAAATCGCTTAACGTTGACCACAAAAAGTATCCGCCAAAGAAGTTTCTAAGTTACATATCACAGTATAAACGAAAATTATTGACACCGGATCAAGTTATGGAAACATCTCCATTTGATAAAATGGTTAAAAAGGTATTTTTGCTTTATGAAAAGAAGTTGCAGGAGGCAAACGCCGTAGATTTTGACAATATCATAATCAAATTGATAGACCTGCTAAAAAATGATAATAGATTAAAGAATAAATATGCAGGCAAATTTAAATATATATTTATAGATGAATATCAGGATACCAATTATCCTCAATATGTTCTTATAAATCTTCTACATTCGCATAATAATTTTATATGTGCTGTCGGCGACGAAGACCAGTCCATATACGGTTGGAGAGGTGCGGATATCGGCAATATTTTGAGATTTGATAGTGAATATGAAAATTGCAAGGTCATAAAATTGGAAAGGAATTACAGGTCTTGTCAAAACATTCTCAGTGTTGCCAATAGTGTTATTAAAGAAAATAACTTAAGGAAGGGTAAGGTTCTTTATACCGATATACCCGGCGGCAATGTGTCCATTCAAACTTTGCCGACAGACATTGAAGAGGCCTATTTTGTGGTAAGTAAAATAGTTGTATTGAAAGCTCATGGGGAGCGGCTAAGTGATATGGCAATCTTATACAGAACAAATGCACAATCAAGATTAATAGAGGATGCACTTGTCAAAAGGGGTATACCATATAGGGTAATAGGGTCTAAAAAGTTTTTTGATAGGAAAGAAATTAAAGATATAATAGCTTATCTTAAGCTTATAAAAAATGAGAATGATGATGTGGCTTTTTTAAGAGCTGTGAATTCTCATGCTATGGGTATAGGCAAGAAATTGCTTGAAATTATACAGGCTTATGCTAAAGAAAATAGTTTGTCTTATTTTCGTTCATCTGTAAATTTAATAAAAAAAAACAGTCTAAACAAAAGGCAAACAGCTGCATTGAGCGGCTTTGTAGGGATTATAAACGATTTGAGAAAAAAGAGTATATCTGATATAAAGCTCCCTGCCATAATAGATGAAATTTTTAGAAAAAGTGGATATTTTAAGTTTCTTGAGAAAGAAAAGCAGTATGGCAGGATAGACAATATAATAGAGCTTGAAAATGCTTCTACTAATGCAGATTTGGACGGTTTTTTGGACAAAATTTCGTTGCTTGATTATTCCGATGATCTATCAGAAGCGGAGGATGCTGTTAATTTAATGACACTGCATGCCTCAAAGGGACTGGAATTTTCTACTGTATTTATTACAGGTTTGGAGGAGGGTCTATTCCCCAATGCAAATTTGAAAAACTCTCAAATGGAGATAGAAGAGGAAAGAAGGCTGTTTTATGTTGCTATAACACGTGCCAAGCGCAATCTTTTTATAACTTGCGCTCAATATAGAAATAAGCATAATAAGCAGGAGAGGACGTTGCCTTCCAGATTTTTAAAGGAACTGGGCAGTATTAATACGGAAGGTGCTTTAAAAAGTGATAAAAAGATCAAGATCGAAAAGATCAAAAGAGGTTTGAGAATTAGGCATAATATGTATGGAGACGGCGTTATATTAGCCGTAAATGATAGCGAAAATGCGAAAATTTTAACGGTTAATTTTTATAAAGAAGGCATAAAAAAAATATTATCTAAAGACAGAAATCTTCAATTTATTTAAATATGGAGGGCTTTTATGGCTAGTTTGGAAGAGAGATTTGAAAAATTAAATACAAATCTTGGATTAACAAATATGAGAGTATCAAAACTTGAAGCATCTTTCGACGATGAAAAATTAAATGTGCCACCCGAGACGCAAAAAGTATACATAGATAAGAATGCATATTATCAGGTACTAGATGACAATTTTGTTAGGGTGTTTCAGAAATATTTTCTAAAGATAGCAAAGGACTTTTTGAAAGTAATGCTATTGAGATTATAGAGATAACAAAGCTTGGAGAAGAAAACGGAGACAAAACCGTAGCCGTTGATAGCTTTGAAGACAATAACCTTGTGTTTATTGATGAGGGACATCGTGGTAGTAGTGGAGATAAGTGGAAAACCAATAGGGATAAACTCTCGGCTAATGGTTGTGCTTTTGAATACTCAGCAACTTTTGTTCAAGCGATTAATAGTGCCTCAGGGAAAATAGAGATAGATGGTAAAAAAATTGATAAAAAGAAATATCTTGAAAATGAATACACAAAGGCTATTATCTTTGA
>CAJXLZ010000066.1 GCA_913056505.1 uncultured Desulfurellaceae bacterium | reverse complement strand
TTACAGCTTCAACATAATCTGCCTGATAACTCATAAAAGGCATATCGGCAACCACGAGGGCATTTTTTACACCCCTTTTCACCATCTTTGTATGATATATCATCTCATCAAGTGTTACAGGAATTGTAGAGTCTAAACCTTGCATTACCATACCTAATGAATCACCTACCAGTATAATATCAACACCGGCCTCATCAGCTATGCGCGCGGAGGTATAATCATAAGCAGTTACCATAGTTATTTTTTCTTTTGATTTCATAGAAACAATCTTCGGAACGTTCATACTCATTCTACTCTCCCTAATAAAAAAACCTATATACCACACGGGCATATAGGTTTTTAATTAATTTATTGTTATCGTCAGCTAAAAGCCCCAAATCGAGGTCTCTTGCATATATCAAATGCTATCTCCTAATTAGCAAGCTTAACGCTATCTTTTCCGCCTAAACCTGCTATTAATTCCAAAATCCCCTTCCCGTCTAACCTGATAGAACTATCTACCTCGGCTAACGGCACAAGGGCAAATAGACGCTCGCGCAAATATCTATGCGGTATTTCAAGAACGTCATTTTTAACAATTATATTATCAAAAAGTAAAATGTCAAGATCAATTATGCGTGGAGACCATTTAAATGTTTTTTTTCTTCCCATTTTTTTCTCAACCGTTTTACAAAAATACAGTAACTCCATAGGCGAAAAATCTGTTTGAATCTCTACAACTTGATTATAAAAATCCGGCTGCTCTTTAAATCCCCACGCTTTAGTCTCGTAAACAGATGAACATTTTACAAGCTCTATTTTGCTGCTGGCGCTAATGTATTCAAGCGCCCTTGATAAATTTTCTTTTCCTTTGCCTATATTAGAGCCTAAACATAAAAAAACCTTTTTATATTGCACTTTTTAGTCGCTTTACGGCCTCATTGATTTGGGGATTTGTGATGCTTATTCTAAAATATCCCTCGCCCGTTTCACCAAATCCATTCCCCGGCGTTACTACAATGCCCTTTTCCTCAAGCATCTTTTTAGCAAATTCACTTGATGTAAAACCGCTCGGCACCCTAACCCAAAAATAGAACGTTGCTTTTGGTATATCAAATTCAAAACCTGCCTCTTTTAATGCTTTAGACATTTGATTGCGCCTGTCTATAAAGACCTCTCGGATTGGTCTGTTTAAAATTTCGGCATTATTCAAAGCGTAAGTTCCTGCTACCTGAACAGCCTGAAAAATGCCCGAATCTATATTGGTTTTTACCTTACCGAGACCATTAATCACATCTTTATTGCCGACAGCAAAGCCTATCCTCCACCCGGTCATATTAAATGTTTTTGATAACGAATGAAACTCGATGCCCACCTCTTTTGCTCCATCAATTTCCAAAAAACTTATCGGCTCATATCCGTCATAGCAAATTTCGGAATATGCATTGTCACTCGCAACAATAAAGTTATACCTTTTAGCCAATTCAACAACACTTTTATAAAAGTTCTCATCCGCAACCGCAGATGTCGGGTTATTCGGATATCCGATGAACATCAGCTTGGTTTTTCTTAAAATAGATTCATCTATAGATTCTAAATCCGGCAGAAAATTATTTTCTGCCTTAAGCGGCATTTTATAAATTTCACCGCCTGCAAACATAGCTGCAACAGGATAGACGGGATATCCCGGATCAGGCACGAGCACATAATCACCCGGATTTACAAACGCCATAGGCAGATGAGCAATACCCTCTTTTGAGCCTATCAAACTTACAACCTCGCTATTGGCATCTAATTCAACATTGAATCTCCTCTTATACCAGTCGGCAGCTGCCTTTCTAAATTCATACATACCGACATAACTCGGATATTGATGATTTTTCGGATCCTCTAAAGCCTTTTTTGCAACCTCAATAATCTCTTTGGGCGTTGGAATATCCGGATCGCCCACACCCAAATCGATAATATCAACGCCTTTTTTCCTAACTTCCTCCTTTAACCTGTCAATTTCAGCAAACAGATACGGCGGAAGTTTCTTTATCCTCTCTGCCATTTCAAACATACTGCTACCTCACACTATTCTTTAACTTTCCAATATTTTCTATCTCTATTTCAATTTCATCACCTATATCAATTGCCCCCACGCCTTTCGGTGTTCCGGTTGCTATAACATCCCCCGGCAACAGCGTCATTGTTTGAGATATAAACGACACAAGTTCATAAACATTAAAAATCATATTCGACGTATTTGAATTCTGTTTGATCTCGCCATTTAGCAAGGTTTTGATGTTCAAATTTGTCGGTTCAAGATCTGTCTCTATTAACGGACCAATCGGCGCAAATGTATCAAAACCTTTTGCCCTTGTCCACTGACTGTCACTGCTCTGTAAATCCCTCGCCGTCACATCATTGATTATCGTATATCCGAAAATAAAGTTACCTGCCTCATCAATTTTCACATTTTTTGCTCTTTTTCCTATAACAACAGCAAGTTCACCCTCGTAGTCAACACGCTTTGATATACGTTTCGGATAAACTATATAGTCCAGATGGGAAATAACCGTTGTAGACGGCTTTAAAAACATTACCGGAGTTTCGGGCTTTTTAAACTTCAATTCTTCAATATGCTCTGCATAATTCAAACCTATACCTATGATTTTTGATGGTTCAACAGGGCTAAGCAATTTAATATCTGCCAAATCAAATCTACTATTTAATTTTTTAAAATTATCTCTCAAAAAATTATCCGATATTTCAAATACGTCTTCTCCTTCTAAAATTCCGTATCTTATCTTGCTGTATGTTTGAAATCTGACAAATTTCATACTATCCCCCTACTAAAAACTTTTCTAAAAAATAAAAATTGTACCCTTTTCTCACAATTGTAATCCTATTCTTTTCCACTTCAACTATAGTTGAAACCTCCCCCAAAACATCACCTGTGACTATTAAATCTACACGTCGTCCAAATATCTTAATGATTCTTTCTATATCATTTATACTCGATCTTCCGGCAATATTTACACTTGTAGATGTAATAGGGTAATATTTTGTAACCTCTTTCAAAAACGTCGTATTTGCAGCACGAAATGCAGATTTTCCATCCAAAGAAGCAAATCTCGGGAATCTACCTTTGGTTTTTATAATAACCGTGATAGATAGACTCAGCAACTCGTTCAAGAGTTCTTTATCCGCATCATCTGCCTGCTTCAATATCATTTCTTTATTTGCTATAACTATCAAAGGCAGATTCAGATTTCTCTTTTTTATACGGAATATTCTCTCATTCGAATAGTAATCAAATAAAAAAGCACTGAAACCATAAGCAGTATAAGCAGGACACACCATAACGCCGCCGTTTCTAATCAGCGATAATGCAAGCTTACATGCCTTTGGGCTGTTTTCTCTTATAACAAAAGGTTTCATAAAAAATGGGGTGAGTAGTGGGACTTGAACCCACGGCCCCCAGGGCCACAACCTGGTGCTCTACCAGCTGAGCTATACCCACCATAAAATAAAAAATTGGTGAGCCGCGAAGGGATCGAACCTTCGACCAACGGATTAAGAGTCCGTTGCTCTACCAGCTGAGCTAGCGGCCCACTTAAGAAAAATATACTTAAGGTTATGCAGTTGTCAAGTCAATTTTGCTCTCTTATCTAAGTCAAAATTTCATAGTCATTTTGTGTATTTATGTTGGCAAAATTCATATCTTCATCGCAGGTAATATATTTAATATTCAAATTTTTGAAAAAATTGTGCACACTTTCATTAATACAATCACTTTGATTAAAATAATTAAGCACATCCCTTTTCAATATGAGAGGAAAAGGATTCCATTTTTCACCACATTTAAATAGATATGCTTCGTGATTAGTATCTATTGATTGAATCAGCTTTTGCACCATATGCTTATTAACAAACGGCATATCGGCAACCAGAAAAACATAAAAATCTGCATCTATATTTTTCAATAATGTATACATGCCGCACACAGGACCACCATATAAGAAATCATCGTTAATAACCACAGCATCAATACTAAGATCTTCTTTCGGCTTCACAACAACATAGACAAGGTCTGAAAACTGTTTCAACACTGATATTGGATATTCAATCAACATTTTCCCATTATATTGAGCAAACCGTTTATCCTTCTTAAATCTATTGCTTGCTCCGCCTGCTAATACCGCATAGACTATATTTCTATTCATATATCATTTAACAATTGTGATATCAACCAACTCACCAAGATAAAATATTTTTTTAATGGAATCGGCTATATTAATTTTAACAGGAACAAGATTTGGATCTGTGCAATGGTAACCGAAATATCCGACATCTGCAACTGTGCCATATAACTCTTTGGATAGACCATATTTTTTCAGATTAACTGTTTCTCCTGTATTAAAATATTTCAACTGGTTCGGTTTTAAGCATGCAGATATGAAAATATTCCTACTTTTATATATATGCATAATAACCTTTCCGGGCTCAGCATAATCTCCTTCTCTCAAAACATTATCAAGCACAATTCCATCCATAGGGCTTGTTATGCGCGTATAGGAAAGTTTGATGCGTTGTAGTTTTAGCTTTTCTTCTTCTATAGCATACTGTCTTTGATAATTTTCAATTTCATTTCGTATTGTCTGATCAGATTTTCCTCGGTTTGCACTGTTCAACTGTGCGTTTAAGCTGTTTATCTTGGATTTCAGCATATCAACCTTGGACTTATAAACATCCAACATACCTTTATATAAAGCATCATCAATAAGCACTAAAAGCTGACCCTTATGCACTATCTGCGATTTTTTAGCATATATCTTTTTTATATAACCTGATATATATGCAGGTGAAATGGATACAGCATCCGTGCTAACCACACCCTTCACCGTAGAACGTGCAATTCTTACATAAGCAGCTCTGTAAATAAGTGGTATTGCAACAATAATTAATATGGATAAGAAAGCATATACATATTTTAAAAATTTCACACTTTTTAAACTCATACCGTATGAATTGTAAATGATATATCAAGTTATGTCAATTTTCGTTTTTCTAACTTGTGTCCACATTTAAAAAAATATAACCTCGGAATATGTTTTTTATCATACTTTATGTTAAATAAAGAATTGCAGTCATTTACGCTTTTTTTATTGCTTATGAGTATATATTCTTTAAAATTCGCGCCTGTTGTATATGCAGCCCTACCTGAATATCGCTCCAAATTAAACATTAATTGTGTAGGGTATGGCTTATCTACAACTAATGGCAGATTTTTATTATCTATTTTCTCAAGGGATGATTTTGCATAAAGCTTATAATTGTAATAATGGGTAGATTTATAAAAATATAAACCATGTATGTATAGAATGAAAATATATAGTGCCAGCACCAATCCAAAAGATGATACGCGAAACAGTGTTTTTGATACGATATAAATCGAAACAGCAAACAATAATAGAATAATAGATTGAGCAATATATCCGTTTTTCAAAAAGTAAATAGCCACAGCAACAGGAACAACCATCATAAAGTAGTAGATATATTTTAAGAGATTTTTACTGAACATTTTATCTGTATCGAGATGATTAGCTACAACTATCGATAAAAATGGAATGGCAGGCATAAAATAGCGCCCCCTGCCGCCGGGCAAAATCTCCATCAAGATAAAAGAAAATAAAAAGATCATCAAAGACGAATTATATATATTATCCTTTTCATAAACCTTCCTTTTGTATATAAAAAATATTATAACAGACCATGGAAAACACGCCGATATAACCCTGATTGGAAACACAAATAGATGTTTTATAAATCTTATAAATCCACCGCTTGCCCTTGCTGCCGCCTCAGATGAAAAACCGTGAATAATACTATCTATATTACCGCCCGAATAATAAGCAAACAGCCATATAGCAGGCAAAATTAATGATAAAAGCAGATGTAATAATAGATATCCGAAATGTTTGAGTTTACGGTCTTTATAAAAAAATATATATAAAATGTTATACATTAGAAACGTGCATAAACAGTGGCTTTCTTGATTTGATGAAAAAAAAGTTGAAAATTCTTCAGATATTTTTTGAATATT
>CAJXLZ010000065.1 GCA_913056505.1 uncultured Desulfurellaceae bacterium | reverse complement strand
ATACAACTCAAACTTTGTTTTAACATTGGCTTTAAACTATGGTTCAAGGAATGAAATAGTTGAAGCCTCTAAAAAGCTATACAGGTTTATAAAAAACGGCAAAATTGATATAAATGATGTTGATGAAGATATGTTCAGCCGTTTTTTATATACAGAAGGAATGCCTGATGTAGATTTGATGATAAGAACGGGAAGGGAAAAAAGAATAAGCAACTTTTTATTATGGCAGTCTTCTTATGCGGAATTTGTTTTTTTTGATAAATACTGGCCCGATTTTACTGTGAGCGATTTGGAGATGGCTGTGGGAGAATTCAAGACAAGAAAAAGAAGATTTGGCGGTTTATGACCAAAAGAATATTCTCGGCTTTAATACTTATTCCAATAGTTGTTTACCTTGTTTTATATGCTGACATTGTTTATCTACAGATCGCAGTACTGTTTGTATCTCTTTTGGCTTTTTTAGAGTGGTTGAATATGGATAATACGGTTTTTAACACAACAAAATCTATTTACTTTGTTTTATGTTCAATTTTCATTTTTACAGCGCTGTTTTTTTCTCAATTTTCCTTTAATATTCTTATGCTGATTTTTATTATTCATATGATTTCAAATTTCTCAAACATACACCTTGAATCTGTTTTAAAACGCTATTTCTATTTTGGAGGCATAATATACATCTCTTTATATATATTTATTGTAAAATTAGCAACGTTGGAAAACGGAAGATTGATATTAATGATGGTTGTTGTGAGTATCTGGGTTGGTGATACATTTGCTTATATTGTGGGGAAAAAATTCGGCAGAATGAAATTGGCAAAAGTTATCAGCCCGCATAAGAGCTATGAAGGTGCTTTTGCAGGCATAGTATTCGGGGCTTTGTCGAGTATGATTTTTTCATTTTTCTTTATAAACGGATTAAGCTTAACGTTATCTTTAGCGATAGGGTTTATTGCGAATTTTGTTGGAGTTTTTGGTGATTTAAGCGAATCCGTTGTGAAAAGAGCATATAATAAAAAAGATTCTTCAAGTATAATTCCGGGGCATGGGGGTATTTTAGATAGATTGGACAGCATCTCTTTTGCTGTGTTTTTTATCTATGTTTTATTACAATGGAAAATATTGTTGTATTAGGGTCTACGGGCTCTATCGGTTCAAATACGCTTGATATATTAAAAAGGTCCCATAAGTATAAGCTTTTAGGTTTAAGTTTTAATAAGAATATAGATTTAGCCATAGAGCAGATAAAAGAGTTTAAACCCGCATATGTATGTTGTGCAGAGGGTTGTTATGCTGATATTATCAAAAATAAATTTGACAATATCACAGTGTTGTCCGGCGAAGAGGGATTGTGTGAAATTGCCTCTTTGGATGATGCAGATTGTGTGGTAAATGCGCTTGTGGGCACAAGCGGGTTACTACCCACATATTTTGCCATAAAGAACAAAAAGAGATTTGCTTTGGCCAATAAAGAGAGCCTTGTGATAGCTGGACACCTATTCTATGAAATGGCAAAGAAAAATAGTGTGGAAATTATTCCTATAGATTCGGAACATTCCGCTATTTATCAATGTTTAGAGAATAGGAACAGAGACGATGTATCCTCAATTATATTAACAGCCTCGGGCGGACCATTTCTGAATAGGAAAGATTTTAACAATATAAGCGTGGAGGATGCACTTGTTCACCCTAATTGGTCTATGGGTAAAAAAATAACTATCGATTCTGCTACTCTTATGAACAAGGGATTTGAAATTATAGAAGCAAGATGGCTGTTTGATATGACATATGATAAAATTAATGTTTTGATACATAAAGAAAGCGTAGTGCATTCCGCCGTTGAGTTTATAGATGGGTCCATTCTTGCCCAGCTTGGGGTTGCGGATATGAGAATACCGATTAGTTATGCGCTTTTTAAACCGCACAGGCTAAAATTAGATCTTAAATTGAGTTTAAGCGAGATAGGGCATTTAAGTTTTGAAAAACCTAATTTTAATATGTTTCCAACACTAAATTTTGCCTATGATGCACTAAAAAAGGAAGACAAGAATTTAGGTCTTATATTGAATGCAGCCGATGAGGTTGCTGTTGATTATTTTGTTGCGCATAAAATAAAATTTAAATCTATTTTTGACATATTGAAATATGCTCTTGACAATTTTGAAGATAACTTAAGTGATAATATATATGAAATTGCTCAAGAAACAGCAATAATTGAGCGTGAAATTAAGAATTTGATAGAAAAGGATTTTTTGGAGGCATAATGTGTCTATAATCTATGGTGTTTTGGGTCTTGTTGTTATGATAATTATTCATGAATTCGGACATTTTTTGGCTGCGAGGCTTGTTGGGGTAGAGGTAGAAAGATTTTCCGTAGGCTTCGGAAAGGTTTTGGCAAGTTATAAAACAAAAAGGACAGAATATGCTTTATCGCTTATACCTCTAGGCGGATATGTAAAGATGAAGGGGGAGAATAAAAAAAGTGCCGATTTAAAGGATATCAAGGGCGCATTTTTTGCCCAGCCTGTTTATAAGCGTATGATTATAGTATTTGCAGGGCCATTCTTTAATATTTTATCAGCCGTTATTTTTATAGCTTTTGCGTATACAATGGGTGTGCCGTCGCTTGCACCTAACATAGGCAAGGTGCTGAAAAACTCAAGTGCATATACTGCAGGTATAAAAAAGGACGATACTATTTTATCCATAAACAATCAGCCCATAAAAACATGGCAGGATCTATCGCGCGAAATAAAGATGTATCCAAACAAACAAATTGTTATCAGATTAAAAAGAAATGGAAATATTCTAAGTATAAATGCCGAGCCGAAGGGCAAGCATATAAATGATCTACTGGGATATAGTAAATATGTAGGAATATTAGGAATTGTGCCATCCGGCGATACTGTAAAATTGAGGTATTCTCCTATTGAATCTCTTTATCAAGGTGTGAAAAAAACAATCTATATAACTAAAATAACATTATTAGGATTGGTGCGCCTGCTTGAGCACGCTATACCTACAAGCAATCTCGGCGGACCGATAATGATTGTTGATATTGCCTCTAAAGCGGCGCAAAGTGGCTTAGCAGCGTTTTTATTTTTTGCATCTATTATAAGTATTAATTTAGGTATATTAAATCTTTTGCCCATCCCTATTTTGGACGGTGGACATTTGATGTTTTTTACCATTGAAGCAATAAGGAGAAAGCCGGTCAGTGAAAGGGCTCAAGAAATATTTCAAAATGTAGGTTTGGCTATACTTTTGGCACTGATGCTTTTTGCATTTTTTAATGATTTTAAAAGGTACGGCGTTACAAAATATATCAATGGTAAAATAGAACATATAGAGAAGAAATGAACTGGACTACGAGAAAAGATACTAAGCAGATAAATGTCGGCGGCGTAAAAATAGGCGGCGGCGCTGATATTGTCGTCCAATCTATGACAAATACAGATACCAGGGACGTAGATGCTACGCTTAATCAAATAAATAAGCTTTATAATAAGGGGTGTGAGATTGTCAGATGTGCTGTTATTGATTCTGATGCGGCAAAAGCTCTCGGCATTATTAAAAAACACACTCCTATTCCTATTATTGCAGATATTCATTTTGACCATAAACTGGCAATAGAATCGATTAAATCTGGCTCTGACTGCATCAGGATAAATCCCGGCAATATAGGTTCTTTTGATAAGGTAAGGGATATTATTCGAGCAGCTAAAGAATATAGTATCCCCATACGCATAGGTGTAAACAGCGGTTCTTTAGAGAAGAGTTTAATTGATAAGTATAATGGCCCCACAGATAAAGCATTGGTTGAAAGTGCATATAATTGGATAAGACGTTTTGAGGATGAAGGTTTTACAAATATGAAATTATCCATAAAATCATCCGATGCAAAGACAACCATTTTGTGTTATGAACAAATATCCAAACTTGTAGATTATCCACTGCATCTTGGCGTCACAGAGGCGGGCAGCGGCAATGAGGGCATAATAAAATCGGTAAGCGCTCTCAGTGTGTTATTAAGAGAGGGTATAGGGGATACCATAAGAATATCCTTGACAGAATCACCTATTCATGAGATAGATGTATGCTACGAACTGTTAAATGCACTACACTTGCGTAAAAAGCGGTCAATAGATTTTGTATCTTGTCCTACTTGTGGTAGAATAGAGATAGATTTAATTTCACTTGTGAATGAGCTGAAATCACGCCTGAAGCATATTGATATCCCTATAAAGGTGGCTGTTATGGGCTGCGTGGTAAATGCGCTTGGTGAAGCTCGTGAAGCTGATATGGCGGTAGCCGGTGGCAGACATTTTGGACTTATTATTGAAAAAGGCAAGATTATAAAAAAGGTTAAGGAAAATAGATTGTTAGATGAGTTTGTCAAAGCCGTAGAAGATTTTGTAGATAGAATGAGAGTTTAAATTTTGATTAAAGTTATTGTAGTTGTATTGAGTATGCTGCTATTTGCATGTTCTGCAGATCATAAAGTTGCGCAGAAAATAGCTGTTAAAAGTGTTATTGATTCCGATAGGGAAAGCTTTGTAGATTATCACTATATGATGGCTTATATCTATTTATACGATAAGCAGACAGATATGGCGCTTAAAGAATATAAAAAAATATTGCCTTTTATCAATAGCCCTATTATATATAATGAGTATATAGATTTTTTGGCATATCTGAAAAGATATGACGATATGGCATCTGCTTTGGATGATGCTATAAAGAGATTTCCTGACTACGAAAAATTTTATTTGAAACGTGCCACTATTTTTATACTAAGGGGAAAATATAAAGATGCTATCGGTTTATTGAAAAGAGCAAATAATAAATTTAAAAACAGTGGCGAACTACTTAAAACGTTGGGATTTGCATATGTTAAAATAGGCGATTATGAGAATGGATTAAAATATTTACAGTCTGCTGCTGATATATTTAAGAATGATGATCACCTATATTTTTATATAGCGAATATATATAATGATTTGGGATTGGATAACGAGGCTATAAAAAGCATAAAGGAAGCTATTCGAATAAAGCCGAATTTTATCACATACATTATGTTTTTGGGCAATATTTACGAGGATAATAGTGAATTTCGTAAGGCAATAAGCATATATTTAGGCACTGGCATTAAAAGTAGCATACTTTATAGTGCAATAGCCAATGATTATTTTAGATTGGGACAATATTATCAGTCTGTTAAATACTATAAAAAAGCCTATTCAATATCTCATAAGTCTATTTATATTGAGAAGATAGCTTTTGTTTACCTAAAACAGAAAAGATGCCATGATATAATATATTTAAACGATAAATATAAAGATATTGCGAAAAATTCAGATAGATTTAAATACATACTCGGCAGTGCATATATGTGTTTAAAAAACTACATAAGCGCAATAGGGGAGTTTGAGAAGATAAACAAAACCAGTAAGATCTATGTAGATGCAATTTCGAAAAAAGCTTTTTGTTACTACTATTTGGGCGATAAAGAGACGGCAGTAAACACACTAAAGTCGGCCTTAAAAAGCAATTCACTTGTGGAATCGCTCTATCTTTCATTATCAACATTGTATGATGCGGAAAAGAAATGGGATAAGGAGATAGCTGTTTTAAAAGATGCTCTGAAAAAAAAGGTTAAAAATAGATCCGATCTTTATTTTTATATAGCCGATATATACTATGAAAAAAAGAAGATGATAAAAGAATCTATATACTATTTAAAAAAAGCCATATCGTCTGATTCTAAAAACGCAAATGCACTCAATTATTTAGGGTATTTGTATATAGATAATAATATTAATATAGCTAAAGGCATAAAATTGGTTAAAAGGGCTTTAACAATAGAAAAGGGCAATCCATACTATTTGGACAGTTTGGGATGGGGATATTTTAAGCTCGGCAAATATAAAGAAGCCGAAAAATATGTCCTTCTTTCATTAAACAAACTGAATAAATTAAATAGGAAAAATGATATATATGTTGTAAAATTACACCTTGCTCAGATTTATGAAAAAATTGGGAAGAAAAAGATGGCTATAAAAATTGCCAAAGACATTCTAAAATCACAGCCGGACAGTGAAAAAGCAAAAGCAATTATAGAACGTTTAAAATGAAAATTGTGATCGTTGTTGTATCTGTTTTAT